>JAEXPG010000085.1 GCA_023447015.1 Verrucomicrobiota bacterium | reverse complement strand
GAATCTCAGTGCCCGAGGCGGCGGTAGTCCAGCACGGTGTGGCTGATGGCGCCGGCGGCGACCGCGGCGACATCGGTGACCAATTCGGGCGGCGAGAGGTCGCGGCCGGGATTGAAATCGAAGCGGTGGGTGCCGTCGGCGTCGGCCGGCGCGAAGATCCGTGGCAGGACGTTGTGGGCCGGCACGGTGCGGCGTACGGGGGCGTCGGGTTGCGACGGGTAGGGGAAGTTGAGGTTGTGGACGGTGAAACTCTGCGGCGCGGTCTGCGCCAGCAGTTCGGGCACGAGGCGCGCGGCGAGTCGGGCGGAGACGCGCACGGTGGCGTGGAGCTCCGGCTCGGGCCGGCCGGCGGCGGCGCGGAGTTGGGCGAAGGCCGCCATCGGAATGTCCTGGGAAAGGGCGACGGCCGGCAGGCCGTGGAGGGCGCCTTCCCAGGCACCGCCGATGGTGCCGCTGGCGATGATGAAGGCCAGGGAGGTGTTGCGGCCGATGTTGATGCCGCTGACGACGCCGTCGATGGCCGGGCCGTCGGCGGGCAGGAGGTGGGCGAGGGCGATGTTGACGCAGTCGCTCGGGGTGCCGTCGATCGCCCAGGTCGGGCAGCCGAAACCGCGATCGGTGCGGGCGGAGCGCACGGGGCGGTGGCGCGATTTGGCGGCGCCGATCCAGCTCTGCTCGCCGGCGGGCGCGGCGACAAGCAGGCGGTGGCCGGCGGCGTCGAGGGCGTGGACGAGTTCGTGGAGGAAGACGGAGTCGAGGCCGTCGTCGTTGGTGACGAGCAGATGCATGCGGAGGCGCAGAGGGATGGAGCGGCTGTCGGGCCGTTGCAGCGAAAAAGCGAGCAGGCCGGCGGCGACCGGGGGGAGGAGGGCGGACGGAAACAATTCGCCATGCGGCCGGTCGTGCATTGAAAGGCGGACATGGACATCGGTGCTCTGTTCGACTGGGACGGCGTGCTCATCGACTCGGCGAGGCAACACGAGGAGAGCTGGATCTTGCTGGCCCGCGAGGTCGGGCAGGACCTGCCGAAGGGGCACTTCAAGCTGGGTTTCGGGCGGAAGAACGAGGCGATCATCACCGACGTCCTCGGTTGGACGGAGGATCCGCGGCAGATCGCCGCGCTCTCGATGCGCAAGGAGGAGCTCTATCGCGAACTGGTGATCTCGGAGGGCACGGAGCCGTTGCCGGGCGTACCGGAGTTTCTTGAGCGGTTGCGCGAGGCCGGGGTGCCGTGCGCGATCGGTTCGTCCACCCACCGCGCGAACATCGAGACGATCTTTGCGATCACCGGGTTGGCTCGGTTCTTCTCCCACGTGGTGGCGGCCGAGGATGTGACAGCGGGCAAACCCGACCCGCAGGTCTTCCTGCTCGGGGCGCAGCACATCGGGCGGGCGCCGGGGCGGTGCATCGTCTTCGAGGACGCGCTGGCCGGCCTGCAGGCGGCGCTCGAGGGCGGAATGCGCGCGGTGGCGGTCGCGACGACCCATCCGGTCGACGGGCTGGAGCCGTGGGCGGACCGGGTCGTGAAGCAGCTCGACGAGCTGACGGTGGGCGACCTGGAGGCCATCGTGCGCAGCGGGCGCCGCGACCGGTGAGTGGTCCGCGCCGCTCCCGGCGGCCGGCCTCCTTCAGGCCTCGGCGCGAATCGGGCGGTGGGGCGTGCGCGACGCGGCCGGCGGGTTTCTGTTCTGGCGTTCGCCGGCGAGACTCGCTCCCTGTGGGGCGTGCCGCTGTTCACGCTCAAGTCCGACTATCCGCCGCTGGGCGACCAGCCTGAGGCGATCGCGAAACTGGTGGAGTCGATCCGTGCCGGGAACCGCGACCAGACGCTGCTCGGCGTGACCGGCTCGGGGAAGACGTTCACGATGGCGAACGTCATCGCGCAGTGCGACCGGCCGGTGCTGATCATCTCGCACAACAAGACGCTGGCGGCGCAGCTCTTCTCGGAGTTCAAGAACTTCTTCCCGGAGAACGCCGTCGAATACTTCGTCAGCTACTACGACTACTACCAGCCCGAGGCGTACATCCCGTCGAGCGACACGTTCATCGAGAAGGACAGCTCGATCAACGATGAGATCGAGCGCCTCCGCATCTCCGCGGCGAGCGCGCTCGTGAGCCGCCGCGATGTGATCGTCGTCGCCAGCGTTTCCTGTATCTACGGCCTAGGATCGCCCGAAGATTTCGCCGAGCTGCGCATCGTGCTCGAGGTCGGGAAGCCGTTCGCGCGGCAGACGTTCCTCGAGCGGCTGGTCGACAATCTCTACGAGCGCAACGACTACGAGCTGCAGCGCGGTCGGTTCCGCGTGCGCGGCGACGTGGTCGACGTGATGCCGGCCTACCTCGAGCATGGGCTGCGCGTGGAGTTCTTTGGCGACGAGATCGATGCGCTGAGCGAGTTTGAGCCGCTCACGGGCAAGGTGATCCGCAAGATCCAGCAGTTCGATCTCTACCCGGCAAACCAGTACGTGACGACGAAGGGCAAGCTCGAGGGCGCGATCGCCTCGATCCGCACCGAACTCGACGCCCGCGTGGCGGAGTTCGAGAAGAAGGGGCAGTTGATCTAGGCGCAGCGGATCAAGATGCGCTGCGAGTACGACCTCGAGCTGCTCCGCGAGATGGGTTTCTGCAACGGCATCGAGAACTACTCGCGCCATCTCTCGGGCCGGAGACCCGGCGACCGGCCGTTCTGCCTGATCGACTTCTTCCCGAAGGATTTCCTGCTCTTTATCGACGAGAGCCACGTGACCGTGCCGCAGATCGGGGGCATGTACGCCGGCGACCGCTCGCGCAAGGAGACGCTGGTCAACTTCGGGTTCCGCCTCCCGTCGGCCCTCGACAACCGCCCGCTCACCTTCGAGGAGTTTCGCACCGTGACCGGCCAGACGCTCTTCGTTTCCGCCACGCCGGCGAAGGTCGAGATGGAGCGCTCGGTGGTCGTCGCCGCGCAGGTGATCCGCCCGACCGGCCTGCTCGACCCGGAGATTCAGCTGCGGCCGACGAAGGGCCAGGTCGAGGACCTCATCGGCGAGATCCGCGCGGCGGTCGGCTCCGGCGAACGCGTGCTCGTGACAACGCTGACCAAGCGACTCTCCGAGGACATCACGACCTTTCTGCGCGATGCGAAGATCCGGGTGGAGTATCTCCACTCCGACATCGATGCCATCGAACGCGTCGAGATTCTGCGCAATCTCCGACTCGGCAACTTCGACGTCCTCGTCGGCATCAACCTCCTGCGCGAGGGACTCGACCTGCCGGAGGTCGCGCTCGTCGCGATCCTCGACGCCGACAAGGAAGGTTTTCTCCGCAGCGAGACCAGCCTGATCCAGACGGCCGGTCGCGCCGCGCGCCACGAGAAGGGCCGGGTGATCTTCTACGCGGACGTGCAGACCGAATCGATCCGCCGCACGATCGAGGTCACCGCGCGGCGCCGCGAGAAGCAGATGGCCTACAACGCTGCGCACGGCATCACCCCGCGCAGCGTGAAGCGCGCTGCGCAGAGCAGCCTGCACACCTACGACGGCAGTGGCAGACGCGACGAGGCGCCGGTGGCCGCCGTGGGCGAGGACAACGACGTTGCCGCCGTGATCGCCGAGCTGGAGGACGAGATGCAGGAGGCGGCGGAGGCGCTGGAGTTCGAGCGCGCGGCCCTGTTGCGCGACCAGATCAAGGCGCTCAAGAGCGGCGAGTACCGCAAGCCCCAGTCGGGGGCGCCGGCGAAGGCGGGCCGGCTCTACGGTGCGGGGAAGCGTGGCAAGCGGGGCAAGTAAGGTGAGGGCGGCGCGCCCGTCCCGCTTCGGGCCGCCAGATGGTGGCCCGAAGGCGACCTCTGGCATCAACCAAGGGCTTCCGAACAGGTGGGGGGAATTAGTCATTGACCGATTAGGGTGAAGCCCCCACACGTCGTGTTCGCATCCCGGTCGGCCGCCGTCCGGGATGCAGCAAACCTTACGCACATGCGCCTATCATACCTGTTCGCCGCGCTCCTGTTGAGCGCCTCGGTTGCTCGTTCCGATGTGGTCCTCACCGTCGACATCTCGGATATCTCGGCCGTCAAGTTCACCGCCACGCCCTCGTTCTCGCAGACTGCCAACAGCACGATCCGCGGACAGGACGGCGTGACGCTCGTGAATTTCTTCACGGGCTCCGCCACCCAGCCGATCAGCATCACGGGGACCAGCTCCCTCTCGATGCAGGGGCAGGGCTCGACGATTGCCTACGACTCCGCCTCGGGTTCGTCCCTCGGCTCGCCGGTCAACACCTTCCTCGGCCTGAACTTCCGCAACAACGGCAACGAGGACTTCCAGGTCTTCTCGCTCAACTCGCCGGTGTTCTCCGGATACACGACGCTCAATCTCGCCGGGAACGCGGGCGTGATCCCGACCGCCGGTTTCGTGGGCAGCATCTTCGGCGGCAACAGCAACACCGCCAACCCGTTGATCGGCCAGTTCGCCGTGATCCCGGAGCCGGCCACGACCGGCCTGCTGGTCGGCCTCGGCGGCCTGCTTCTTGTCGCCGGTCTGCGCTTTCGTCGCGCCCGTCGGGCGTAAGCAAACCCATAGACACAGCATTGCGACCGCCGCGGAAGAATCCGCGGCGGTTTTTTTGCGCCGCACGTCCGCGGTCGGGGCCCGCGCAGGCTCGCCCCTGCGGCCGGATTCCGACAACAAGAGGCCATGCGGATCGCCATCATCGCCGACATCCATGGAAACCTCCCTGCGCTCGAGGCGGCGCTGGAGCATGTGGCCCGGGTTGGTGCCGACCGGCTGGTTGTCGCGGGCGACATGGTCGTTGGCGCACCCGACTCCGCCGCGTGCTGGGCGCGGGTGAAGGCCCTCGGCTGTCCGGTGCTGCGCGGCAACCACGAGCGCTACGTCTTCGACTTCGACACGCCCCGTGCGAAACCGGAGTGGGTGAGCGAGCGGTTCGGTCCGGTGCGCTGGGCTGCCGGGCAGTTCGACCGCGAGGCGAGGGCGGAGCTGGCGGCGTTGCCGCCGCTGTTGCGCCTGCCGGAGGCACCGGGCGTGCTCTTCGTCCACGGCTCGCCGCGGAGCGACAACGACCTGGTTTTTCCCTACACGCCGGAGACTGAGTTGGCGGAGAACTTTGGTGCGGTGCCGGAGCGTATGGTTGTGCGCGCGCACAACCACTACTGCGGCGTGCGCGACTGGAGCTGTGGGCGCATCGTGACGGTTGGCTCCGTCGGGTTGGCGCTTGATGGAACCCCGCAGGCGCAGTTCACCGTGATCGAGCAGGCTCCGGCGGCGTGCGGCGGCTGGCGGATCGAGCACCACAGCGTGGCGTACGATGTGGCCGCGGCGGTGCGGCGGTTTCGGGAGAGCGGCTACCTTGATTCGGCCGGGCCGATGGCCGAGCTGTATCGGCGCGAGGTGGAGACCGCGGCGTTCCAGGTGGTGCCGTTTCTGGAGTTTCTGCGCAGCGCACCCGGCGTGGCGGCGTTGCCGCTGGGCGAGGCGCTGCTGCGGTTCAACTGCAGGGGCTGAAAACGAAAAACGCGAGCCGGTCGGCTCGCGTTGATGTCCTGCTTGTCCACAGCGGGCCTTGTTCTGGCCCGTTATCTCCGCTCGACCGCCTGTCGGCCGGACGAGAGATGGTGCTCGGGGCGGGACTCGAACCCGCACGCCTTACGGCACACGCCCCTCAAACGTGTGTGTCTACCAATTCCACCACCCGAGCAACGTGAACTTGTAAAGAAGAGGCGCGGAGTGAGTCGCATCGTGGAGACCTTGTAAAGTCCCGATTTGGCGTTTTTTTTCACGGACTTTGGCGGGGTGGAAAACCGCTTGCCACCCCCGGTGCACCGGCGAGACTCGCCGCCCGCTTATCACCCTTACTCAACACGGTTTTTGCTGCGCGACACATCCCCACTTCCGCCGCGCCGGTGAAATGACCAACGCCACCCATATGGACCAACAAGTCCCCCAGGATAACCAGCCCGTCGAGAACCAGCAGCCGATCAACGCCCCCGCCGAACCTGTCGTGCAGGATTCGGTACCAGCCGCCCCTGGGAAGCAGGGGGAGGCAGGTATTGGGAAGATCGATCTCAGTGCGCTCGCGAGCTTCAGCTTCGGCACCCAGTGGACCAGCGCCAGCGCCGGCGGTGAACACCGCGAGTCGCGCGGCGACCGGGGGGCGCGTCCCGACCGGCGCAGCTTCGCCGGCGGTGGCGACCGCGGGGAAGTCCGGCGGGACCGGCGCCCGGGTGGGCGGCCCTTCAAGCCGGCGGGCGGCGAGACCAGCGACGCGGCTGCGGCGGCGTCCGTGGGCGAGGCTCGGCCGGAGCGTCCGTTCCGCGGTGAGCGCGGTCCCGGCGGCCCGCAGGGCGGCGGCAATTTCCGGCGCGACCAACGCCCCGGCGGCCCGCAGGGCGGATACCGCGGCGAACGCGGTCCCGGTGGCCCCGGCGGCGAACAGCGGGGCGAGCGGCGTTTCGACCGCGGCCCGCGTTTCGAGCGTGGTGCGCCGCAGGACAATCGGCCCTACCTCAGCCCGTTCTTCGAGGTGGCCTTCTACGCCGAGGACACTGCGTTCACCGCGCTGGTGAAGGCGATCCGCGCGAGCTGCCACACCTACGAGTTGTTCGAGATCGCCCGTGTGGTTCTCGGCAAGAACGACCGCTTCGTCGTCGTCGTCCAGCGCAAGCCCGATGCCGAGAACAAGCGTGCTCCTATCTTCGTCACCCCGGTCGACGGCCTGCCGTTCGAGAACGAGGACGAGGCGGTGCAGCACGTCCTGCGCAACCACCTCGGCAACTTCTTCACGATGGCGGAGGTGGAGGTCGAGCCCCCGAAGGGCAACTTCCAGTTCGTCATGCGCTGCGGTCTCACCGGCGAGCTCCTCGGGCCGCCGAACTACCACCGCTATCAGAACATCCTCCAGCAGCACCATGCGGCGCGTCTGGGCAACATGCCCTTCGAGCGCTTCCGCGAGCGCCTCGAGACGGTGAAGGAGCCGGAGGTGATCGCGCAGTGGACCGAGAAGATGAAGAAGGTCACGCGCTACGTGTGGAAGGATGCCGCCGATGCGGCCACCGCGCCGTCGTTCGACACGATCGAGGAGGCCCGCACCTATCTCTTGGCCAACGCCCGCGACAAGGTGGTGCGTGCGGTCGAGAGCGCCCGTTTCCACGGCAAGGTCGCCGACCAGTTGCCGGAAGGTGAGATCCGCGCGGCCGCCGAGGGTCACCTCGAGCGCCAGCGTCGCTTCCCGCTCGACACCGCCAACGCCCTGCGCGGCCGCCTGCGCCGCGAGGGTTTCACGATCTTCAAGCGCGGGTCCAAGGGCGTCTCGTACGTCTGTGCGGTGAAACGCAAGTTCCGCCTCCCGGGCCAGGAGTTCTCCGAGAGCATCAGCGCCCTCATCGAGTTCATCGAGAAGAACCCGGTCGTCTCCGTGAAGGAGCTCCCGGCCAAGCATCTCGGCATCGTCCAGCCCGAAGCCGCGGTGGCCGATTCCTCGGCTGCCCCGATCGAGGCGGCACCGTCCGCCACGCTCTCGCCGGAGGACGACGCCAAGCTCAAGCGCCTCTGGATGGACCTGCGCTGGCTGGTGACCGAGGGCTACGTGACCGAGTATTCGGACGGGAAGCTCTTCGCTGCGCCGCCGATGACGGCCCAGCAGCAGAAATCGGAGGAGGCGGCCAACGCCGCCGCCGATGCGGTGGAGGATGCCGCTCGCGCCGCGGCGGAGACCGCCGCGCCAGCCGCTGAGTCCGCGGTCGCTGGAGGCGAGTCGCCCGCCGACTCCGCCGCGGGCGAAACGGCAAAGCACGAGGAGCCGACGCCGCCCGCTGCCGGCTGAGCCGACACTGCAGTCTTTCGAGCCCCGGTCGTCGCGACCGGGGCTTTCTTGTGTGCGCCCAGCAGGGGGCACTGGCCTGACCGCGAAACAATGATCGTAGGAAACGTGGTCGGTCTGTTGAACGCCCGGCAGAGGGAAGGTCGAGCCGAAGGGCAACTGCGGCACCGCGGGGTGGCCCGCGGAAAGACAGCCCGTGGCGAGGCGCCGGTCTGACAGACCGCAACCGTTTTCAGGGCTTCCTCATCGCGAGCGAAGGACTTTGCCTCCCAAGCCGGAAGTCTGCCCGGCGGTTGCGGGCCTAGATGCGGCCAGGCTGGCCGCTGTCTTCTCCGCGAAGGCGTTTGTGCCGGTGGGGCTCAGCAGGCTGCGCGAACTGCATCAGGCCATCCACGCCAGACCATCTGTTTGGGGGCCGCCGGAAGCTTGAACCGTACGGCGGGTGGTTTGATCGCTGGGAAAGATCAATCTTCCCGCGCTACTCGATGTTCTGTCTTCACCTTCGCTTCCCCGTCAGGACGCAAAAGCCTGTCGCGGTCGGACGCAAATTTGCGTCTTCATCGATCTCCACGACGTGGCGTTCTACGAGTGAAATCTCCCGGCGCCCCTGCCCCCAAGACGCAAAACCGTGTCGCGGTCGGACGGAATTTTGCGTCTTCGGCGGCGGCGAGGCGGGCTTGGGGCGGACGACGGGGGAGGCTCAGAGGGCGGCGCCACGAAATGCGGCGGGGGCTCAGGGCTAGGAGCGCACGAGCTGCACGCGGTGGCGGCCGGGCGCCTCGATGGAGAGCTTCAATTTGACGGCGTCGGGCGGGAGCCAGCCCGCGATGCGCTCGGGCCACTCGATGGCGAGGCAGTAGGGCGACACCAGGAAATCCTCCAGCAGCAGGTCCTCGACCTGATCAGGGGAGTCGAGCCGGTAGGCGTCGAGATGCACGAGCGTGCGGCTGCCGTGGTGCACGTTGTACAGGGTGAACGTCGGGCTCGTCACGCGCTCGCGAATACCGAAGGACTCGGCGAGTCCCTGCACGAAGGTGGTCTTGCCCACGCCGAGATCGCCGCTGAGCGCGAGCACCGCCTCGGGCGGCAAAGCGTCGCCGAGGCGCCGTGCGAGGGCGTGCATGGCCTCGGTCGAGGTCGCGATCACTCCCTGCTCAAGCTCCTGCCAAATGTTCATAGCCGTGGTAACGTTCGAGCGGGATGGCGTCGCCGATCGGAGCGCTCGCGCGGACGAAGCGGCCGATGCAGGTGAGCGGGGTGGCGAAACGCGCCCGCCAGGCCCGCTCGAAAATGGTGCGGTCCGTGCGGGACGAGACGGCGAAGAGGAGCTCAAAGTCCTCGCCGTCGCTGAGCGCGTGGTCGACGGCGGTGCGTCCGTCGCGGCGGGCGAGGGTGCGGGCGGCCCGGCTCAATGGCAGCGCGGCGGCGGAGAGCGCGGGTTTTGCGCCGACGGGCGTGAGATCGAGGAGATCCTTGGCGAGGCCGTCGCTGAGATCCATGAGGCAGCGCACTTCGCGGCAGCCGGCGAGCCAGCGCCCCTCGGGGAGGCGCGGGACGAACCGGTGGTGTTTGCCGAGGATGCTGCCGCCGAGCGAGCCGGTGACGTAGATCCAGTCGCCGATGCGTGCGCCCTGGCGGGTGAGCACGCGTGCGCCGGCGGACTCGCCGAGAAGCGTCAGGAAGGCGCCGAGCATGTCGGCCGATTCCGCGATGTCGCCGCCGGCGATGGTCACTCCATGGCGGCGGGCGCAGCGCCCGAGCGCGCGGTAGAAACCTCGGATCCATACGATGGACACGCGGCGCGGCAGCGCGAGCGAGACGACCGCCGAACGCGGCACGCCGCCCATCGCGGCGATGTCGCTGAGGCTGCGCTTGAGCAGCTTCTCGGCGGCGGCGGCGGCCGGGAGCGAGTCGTCGAAATGCCGGCCGTAGATGACCGGGTCGGTGGTGACGAGGAGCCGGCGGGAGCCGGAGGCGGGGAGGACGGCGCAATCGTCGCCGATGCCGAAGGGCGCCGGGGCGGTCGCCGCTCCGAGCCAGGTGCGGAGCCTGGCGATGAGGCGTCGTTCGCCGAGGGCGCCGACGGAAAGGGCGGGGATGTCGGTGAACGGGTTCACGAGGGGCCGCCGAGCCCGGCGAGCAGGCTGAGGATGGAATTGAGGTTGAACAGACCGTGGGCGACCACCGGGACGAGAAGGCTGCCGGATTTTTCGTAGGCGAGCGCGAAGACAATCCCGAGCACGGTGAGCGGGATGAAATGCACGAGACTCAGGTGGAGCGAGGCGAACGCCATCCCGCTCAGCAGGAGGGCGACCCATCGGGGCAGGATCAGGCGGAGGATGCGGAACAGGCCGGCGCGGAACAGGATCTCCTCGCTCAGCGGTGCGACGACGGTGGCGAGGAGGGTGAGCGCGATGAGCAGCAGGGGGGATTCGCCCGCGGTGAAGAAGGCGGTCATCTCCTGCAATTTCACCGGCAATCCGAGGAGCCGCAGCGCCTTGTCGGAAGCGTAGCTCGTCGCAATCACCGGGGGAAGGGCCACGCACAGGACCGCGGCGCCAAGCAGGATGCTGTCGGTCAGCGGCGCCGCCGGGCGACGATCGTGCGGAGGCAAGGGGTTTCCCGTGATCCGGTGGTGGAAGGAGAGCCCGAGCACGGACGCGATGGCGACGCCGTGGGTGCCGAGCCCGAGGATGACCG
>JAEXPG010000071.1 GCA_023447015.1 Verrucomicrobiota bacterium | reverse complement strand
GTGGATGGAACCCTCGGATACGCGACTCCGAACGGCTCGGTGACCGCCGCGGCGGTGCAGAGCGACGGCAAGATGGTGATCGTGGGCGACTTCTCCTGGTTCGGCGGCAACTACCGGCCGCGACGCGGCCGGATCAATCCCGACTTCACGTTCGACGCCGCCTACGGGGACGAAACCAGCGCGCACGGGGCTTACCAGCCGAACATCGAGAGTCCCGCGGCGTTGGCGCTGCTGCCGGATGGCCGTGCGTGGGTGAACATCGCCTGGAACGTGCCGCACGTGAAGCGGCTTGGTCGTCTCAATGCCGAGGGGTGGGAGGACGGATGCGAGACGTTCGATCTTCTCCGCCGGCCCAGTGCGATTTTCGCCGGGGACGACGGCCGGGTGTTGCTCCTCGGGGCCGAGGGCCATCGCAACGGTCGGTTCTACTCCGGTTTGGTGATGATGAGACCCGATGCCTCGCCGATGCCCCGCATCCTTGGCTCGACCGGCTACATCACGACGTTGGTCGGCTCCACGGTGACCCTCAGCGTGACCGCCACCGGCGAGGGGCCTCTTAAGTATGTGTGGTATCACGAGGGGCCGGTGGACGGAGCCACGGGCCCGATGCTTACGATCGGCCCGGAATCCACCGGCGTCGCCGACACCTATCTCCACTACATGGTGGAGGTGAGCAACAGCCACGGCACGGCCGCGGCCATGATGGGCGTGACGGTCGTGACGACGCCGCTGATCACGACCCAGCCGGCCGATGTGACGATCAACCTCGGGCAGTCGGCCACGCTCAACGTGGTGGCGGCGAACCTCGTGCCGGCGCCGACCTACCAGTGGTATCGCGGCGAGAACGGTGACACGTCCAGTCCGGTGGACGGCGCCACTGGCGCGACGTTGGCCCTAACCGCACCCACGAGTTGGGGACGCTATTGGGTGCGCGTGGTTTCGGGGACGACAACCAGCGACAGCCGCGTCGCGCTGGTGCGCGTGAACGGAGGGACGGTGACCCTGGCCGACTGGACGCTGTTGCCGGGGACGCCGGCGACGCAGCGCGGTGCGCTCGACACGCCGGCCGGCGACGGAGTGAGCAACCTGATGAAGTTCGCCCTCGGTGTCGCGCCGATGGCGTCGGCGGATGTCCGGCTGCCCCGAGTGGTGATCGTGGCGGGGCAGGGGACCGACGGGCACCTGGCGCTGGAGTTCACCCGCAACGCCCACGCCGTCGGCGTCAACCTTGGGCTGGAAGTCTCCACAGACCTCCGGGTCTGGACCGCTGTCCCGGCGGTGCTCGAGTCGACGCAGCCGGCGGGCGAGAACCAGCTGGTCAGGCTGCGCGAAGCGGCGCCGCTCGGCTCGACCGCACGGCGCTTCGCCCGCCTCGTCGTGACCGTGGCGCCGTAGCGCGATCTGCTTCCGGCAACGGTGTCGGCAACGGCCGCGGGTTCGCCCGCGGCCGTTGTGTATCCGGAGTTCACGGCCGCATGAGGCGGGGCGCGCCGCGCGACCGGGAAGCGGCTGTTTTGTTCCGTGCTCCGCATGAAATTTTTACATTGAACCGCCACGCGCCGCCCATACTCACGTGCCCCTTCTCCGACCCCGAATCGGAGATTCGACCAACTACAAACTAGAACACTACATCATGAAACTCGTTGCTGTTATCGCAGCTTCCTTCCTCACCGTCGCTTCCTTCGCCCAGAGCGCGAAGGTCGAGACCGAGACCGAGACCGCCGGCCTGATCGGCAAGCGTTACGTCTCCGCCGGCTTCGGCTGGACGGACATCAACAACTCGAGCGTCGAGGGCATGGGCACCGGCGTGGACGTGAATATCCCGTTCCACACCAACTTCGACCTGACCGTCGGCTACAGCTACTCCTGGCTCGAAGGCGCCATCGACCTCGGCCACACCGCCAGCCTCGGCGTCACCGGCTACATCACCCGCGGCGAGAACAAGTACTACGCCACGCTGAGCACCGGCTACGTCTGGGCGAGCGACGACTTCGACAGCGACCACGGTGTCTGGGGCGCCCGCGCCGGCATCGAGCGCGCCGTGACCGAGAAGATCTCGGCCTCGTTCAGCGTCGGCTACGACGACGACTTCGGCCAGCACCGCGATGCGGTCTGCGACGTCGCCATCGGTGGCACCTACAACATCACCAGCAAGCTCGTGGCCTCGGCCGAAGTCGCGTACATCGAGTACGGCTCGGTCGGCTATTCCGCCGGTCTCGCGTACCGCTTCTGAGCGGTGCGAGAAGCCTGATTCCTGCGAACCCGCGGACTTCGTTCCGCGGGTTCTTTGCGTATCGGAGCCGTGAGTCCTGCGTTCTCGACGGGGTGGCAGGGCACAAGCGTGAGCGAACTGGCTCGGCTCCCCATCTCCCCGTGCGGTCGGCAAGGTCTTCTCGCCTGTGCACGGCAGCGCGCGCGGGAATGCCGCGACGTTGCCGCGCGATTTGATTCGGGCGAGCAGGCAGCGCGGCGAAGATCAGGGTGCCGGCTGCTTCGGAAGCAGCTTGGCCACAAGCCAAACGAGCACGACCACCACGAGAGCCAGCGCGCCCCAGAACGCGTAACGGGCGGCGGGGCCGCCGAGATTGAACGCGGAGCGCTCGGTGTCGGCGCGCGCGGTCGCCTCCAGCGTGGCGATGTGCTGGACCGCGGTGAGGAGGCGCGGCGCTGCGAGCTGGAGATCGTAGCGAGGCGCGGAAGCCTCGGTGTTGCCGTAGAGCAGGCGGCAGCCGCTGGTCTCGGTGGCGCGGAAATGGAGCCGGCGGACCGGGTACGACGCCTCGGCCTTTGTTGGCGCGAAGGCGGCGTTGTCGCCGTGATCGATCTCGACGAAGAGCGTTCCGGTCTGCGGGCGCGAGTGGAGCTCGAGGGTGAAGGTTGCGGGATCCTGCGGGCTGCGGCGCTGGATCGTGGCGCTGCCCAGCACCTCGGGCCAGGGCTGGCCACGGGAGTCGTTGCGCATCTCGCCGACGACGACGGTGCGCGAGAACAGCGGCTCGTGGACGGTGAGCCGGATGCTGCGGATCGGCATGCCGACCACGGGCACGGCCAGTTCCCACCGGCCGACCGAAGGACGCTTGGGGTCGGCGGCGGCGACAAGCGCGAGCGGGGTGGTGCGAACGCGCGACGAACGCTCGAGAAGATACGGCACCTGGCGATCGCCGCGGACAAGACGCAGGTCGGCGAGGTCGTTGCGGCTGCGCGCGAGGGCGGTTGGGTCAAGTTCAAGCACCTGCGCGCCGGGCGCGGACAGGAGGACCTCGCGCCGGTGCCGCCATTTCGCGGTGTCGATCGGGCCGCCGAACTCCGGCACGTCGGTCGGCACCTGCGCCGGGCGGTACGAGGGGTTGGCGAGCCTCGGGCCGGCAGGAAGGTCGGAGGACGGCAGCCGGCCCCAATCGGCGGTGAAGGCGGCTACGTCGTAGCGCGGTGCGGTCGCGTTGGGAGCGCCGGCGAGGAGCGTGTAGGTGCCGGCGGCGGGCGCGGCGAAGCCGATGTCCAAACGGCGGAGACGCGCGACGATCCGGAGATCGCTGAGCGGCGGGCTGTCGCCGTTGTCGATGACGAGATCGATCCGGGGCGCAGGGGCGATGGCGTCGACCGGCAGCGAGAGTTGCGCATAGCGCCGATCACCGGGGAGCACGAGGCGCGCCAGCGTGCCGGTGGCGAGGGTGTCCTCGATGATCTCGTCCTCGACGGCGCGCTGGGCGACGAGGCTCACGGCGCGTTGGAAAACCATTTCCTTCGCCTCGATCGCGAGCTCTGCGATCGCGCGGTGGCGCAATCCGAGATCCAGGGTGAGCCGGGTGGTGGTGGCATCGTGCTCGGTTGCGGCGATCGCGATGGGGAGCTCGATGAGGCTTTCGGAGTCGTTCTCGCCGGTCTCGACGATGATCGCGGTGATCGGGATCGTGGGGCCGCGGTCGTCGGCGACTCGTACCCGCAGCATGCGGCCGCGGACACCGCGCAGTTCGAGCGCGAGCTGCTCCATGCCGCCGGACATCCGGAAGACGAGGGCCGAGTCCACGATCTTCTGCCAGCGGCC
Organism: Verrucomicrobiota bacterium; assembly: GCA_023447015.1. GTDB lineage: Bacteria > Verrucomicrobiota > Verrucomicrobiia > Opitutales > Opitutaceae > CAJCBL01. The sequence goes on along the minus strand of JAEXPG010000071.1, from coordinate 3,352 downwards.
CTGCTCGTTCTCCACCTCGACGGTGGCGGCTTTGATGAAGTCCGGGGCCGGAGTCTCGAGCCTGAGGCGCTGCAGCGGTTGGGCCTTGGCGAGGCCGAACTCGACCACGACCGCCCCGTCGTCGACCCGTGCCTGGGTGGGGACGCGTTCGACGGTCGGGCGCACGGTGTTGCGGCGGATGATCGCAAACGGGACCTCGGCGCCGTCGGGGCCGAGGAGGCGCAGGTCGGTCAGATCGGCGCGCGCAGCATCGAGCGTCTCCGCCGGGAGCGTGAGCCGGAGGGGGCCGGCGCGGTCGAGCGTGATCGTCTGCCGGAACTCCCAGGCGGTGGAGTCGAGCGCGGCGGCGAGGGACGCGACCGTCAATGCGGCCAACGGGGCGAGGAGGCGGAGTGGTTTCACGGTTGGGCGGGAGGGTTGGTGCGGAGGAACCGGTGGAAGAGGAACGAAGCCGCGAGGGTGACGACCGAGACGACGAGGAAGACGACCATCTTGTAGACCGTCTCGAGGTTGCCCATGTCGTGGAAGAACAGCTTGAGGTAGGTGACGCCGAGCAGCACGAACGCCGCGTAGCGGGCGGCGCGGATGCGCTTGCGCATGCCGACGATGATCATGGTGAGCGCGAAGAGCGCCCAGGCGATGGTGTAGGCGATGTCGCGCGCAAAGTTGCCGGAGAACTCGAGGCTCACCCAGGAGCCTTCGGGGGTGAAGTAGTCGGCGATCTCGAGGTTCACGAGGGCGAAGGCGAGGATGGTGCCGAGCACGGCGAGGATCGCCGGGGCGTTCATCCCGAGGACGCGGTCGCGTGGCGGCGCGAGCAGGCGGATGCCCGCGAAACAGCACAGCGCCGAGACACCGTAGGCGGCGAGGATCCAGTTGAAGATCGGCGTCGGGCTGCGCTCGGCGTAGTGGAGCACCTCGGGGTTGATGATGAGGCGGGCGAAGACGGCGACGAGCAGCGCCAGGCCCGCCACGCGCAGTCCGGGATGCGGGATGCGGTGGTAGAGCCAGAACAACGCCGCGCCTTCCATCGCCCAGGTGATGGTGAGCCACTGGTTGGAGAACTGGAGCGGGAAGACCAGCGTGATGAAGAACAACGTCGCCGCGCCGAACCAGGCGAGGCGGTTGAGGCGGAAGGGCGCGTCGCCCGGGATCGAGCGCAGGAGCGAGACGAGGCCGGCGAGGGTCGGTACCACGCAGAGCGCCGGCAGAGCCCCACCGGCGTCGATGACGAGGGCCGGCCAGAGCGCGGCCACGGCGCGGTGCACGAGGAAGAAGTGCAGCGGCAACGCGAGGGCCGCCGCGGCCCAGGGTGGCTGGAGGTCGAGCACCCGACGGCGGAACAGGAAGGGCAGGGCGAGGAAGCCCAGGCCGAAGGCGGCAAACCATACCAGCGCGACGCCCTTGTCGCCGAGGTACGACCATTTGCTCCACCAGCAATATTCGACGAGCAACGCACCGGCCAGCGCCGCGAGCACCGGCGCGCCGCGGCGGGCGACGACGGCGATGCCGTAGAGCAGCGCGACGAGCAGCAGGACCACGCCGAAGATCATCGAGGGATCGGTCTGCTGCAGCTTGGCGACGAGCATCAGCAGCAGCGCGAAGGGCAGCGCGGCGGTGGCGTCGGGCAGGTAGGCGGACCACTGCGGCGGGCCGCCGGCCAGACCGCCGCCGAAGCGGCGCACGAGCCAGACCGCCCCGGCGCAGAAGAAGACGGCAAACGCGGCGACGAGGAGGAGTTCGCGTCCGCCGCTGCCGAATTCCGCGGGCAGTTGCGCGATGGCCACCCCGAGCACGACCAGGGTGATCAGCAGCGCCGCGGCGAGCGCGGAGAACAACCGCGTGAGCGCCGTGGTGACCAGTGCGAAGAGGTTCAGCACGAGCACGGCGGGCCAGAGCCACCAGCCGACCTCGTCCATTTGCGCGAAGGGGATCAGGAGGACCAGCAGGGCGAGCGGCGGGAAGAGTGAACTCCAGCGGCGTTGGTCGGTGCCGGGGTGGAGGCGTTCCTGGACGAACGGGAAGACGGAGTGCAGCGCCGTGGCCACCACCACGAAGCCCAGCGCCCATGGCAGCAGCGCGTTGTCGACGGCCGCTGCAATCCAGAGTGCGGCGACCCCGAAGCTCGCGAGGCCGGCGACGAGCGACAGCCGGGCGAACGTCCGGTGCAGCGCGCAGACGGCGAGCAGGGCGAGATCGGCGAGGAGGATGGTGCCGAGAACCCAGCCGGCGCGGGCCGCGACCGCGGACAGCGAGGAGAAGTAGAGCGCGAAGCCGAGGGCGACGACGGGGGGGATGAGTCCGGCGGCCGCGATCCAGTGCGAAGGACGCTGGAGGCGGTGGGCGAGCAGGACGGCGAGGACGAAGAGGAGGTTGAAGGCGGCGAGGACGGTCACCGCGGTCGGCAGTTTGGGCAGGGCGAAGAACTGGTTGGCCCAGCCGATCTCCATGATCACGGTCCCGAGTGCGGCGAGGACGGCGAGGTAGTTCCACCGGCGATGGAGCACGACGGCGAGCAGGCCGAGGTCGAGGACGGTGACGAGACTGAAGAGCCCGAGCGGGTTGTCGTGGCCGGTCGAGAACATGATCGGCGTGATGAAGCCGCCGAGCAGGCCGAGGATGGCGACGACCTGGGCGTTGAGGCGCACCGCGAGGAGGAAGGCCGCGAAGGTGATCAGCACGAACATACCGCCGGCCGCCGGGCCCTTGAAGAAGGCGAACTCGTAATAGAGCCGGCAGGCGACGGTGACGGCGTAGAGGGCGACGATGCCGGAGGCGGTGAGCGACTGGCCCGTGGTGGTGAAGCCGCGGCGGATACTGAAGAGCCCGCCGACGATCAGTCCCGCGCCGGTCACGAAGCCCAGGGCGGCTCGCGCTTCCGGCGGAATCCAGCCGTGATCGATCGAGAACTTGAGGAAGTAGATGATCGCGAAGAGCAGGCCGGCCGAGGCGATCCAGGCCAGGAGTTTGACCCCCAGGAACTGCTCCCAGTTGAAGGCGGGTTTCGGCGCGACCGGCACCGGCGGAGGCTGCGGCGCCGGCTCGGTGGCGGACGGCGGTGGAGCGGTCTCGCGCGCGGCGATGGCGGGCTCCTCCGTCGGGAACGGGATCGGGGGCGGCGTGACGGGCAGCGGTATCGGCGGTGTGGCTTCGAGGGACGGTGGTGGCGGTGGCTGGGCGGGGGCGACGGACGCAGGTGCCGGTTCGAACTCGACCGCGGGTGGCGTCGCGGGCTGTGCCGTGGCGGTGGCCTCGCCGGCGGCGGCCGCGGGCCTCGCCGCCCTCCCAGAGCCGTCGGATACGCGGCGCTTGCACAGCGCGACCTCCCAGCCGAGTGCGCGGACCTGCGCGG
>JAEXPG010000049.1 GCA_023447015.1 Verrucomicrobiota bacterium | reverse complement strand
GGGCTGGCGTCGACGGGGGGGGTTGCGCCGGCGGAGCGGGTGCGGGGGGCGTGCGCGGTGCGGCCGGGGTCGGTCTTCTGCGAGGTGGCCTGGTAGGTGCCGGTCTCGCCGTTGAAGCGGTGGTAGGTGCCCTGGGCGGAGGTGGAGCCGTCGGCGTTTCGCTGGAAGGTGCCGTTGCGGCCGGCGGTGCGGCCGTTGGCAGGGTGGTCTGGGTGGCGACGGTGCCGGACTGGGTGTCGCGATCCCAGGTGCGATCAGCGGTGCGGGTGGTGGTGCGGCCGCGGTTGTCGGTGGTGGTGGTCTCCTTGTGGGCGCTGCCGCGCTCGCGCTCGACGGTGCGGGTCCGGGTGCGCGCGGAGGCAGGGGAGACAGCGAGACCGAGGGCGAGGGTGGCGAGGAGGAGGGATGAAGTGGTGCGGGTCATGGTGGAGATTGGTTGACGCTGCACCAAACGCGTCGGCCGGCGGGAGGTTTCAGGAAATTCCGCCGATTCACCGGAAACCCCTGTCGCGGAGGGGCATTCCGGTGGCGGATCGCGGAATCCTACAATTAGAGTGTGCGCCGCGTTGTCCGGCGGGGCCGGCGGGAAACGCTCGAGGCCGACGCGGTAGGAACGGATCCGCGCTTGCGGAGCGCCGACCGCTGCGAAAGACAAACCCCCACACGTTCATGAAGTCTCCCTTGCCCACTCTTCTTGGTGCCGCGGCGTTGCTTGCTACCGCGGTGTTCTCCTCGGCTGCCGAACCGGAAGCCGCACCGGCGCCCTCGGCCCCGCCGCCGATGGTCATGCTCGCGGATCTGCGCGGCCCGGCTGTGACCGTCTACGGCTACGGCTCCTGGAAAGACCACCTGAACCCGTCGGCGAACGGCATGGTGGTGCAGGGCGCGAAAGGCGCGCAGGGCGATGGCGGGCTGTGCGGCAATCTGACGCCGAACTACGATCTTAGCGGGGCGACTTGGGTGGAGGTCGCGCTTGGGGTTGGACAGACCAACGAGGCGCAGACGGTGGTCATCGGCTTGAGCGACCCCGATGGCACGCTCGTCACGGCGCGGATCCGGGTGGACCAGATCGTGCCGCAGCAGCCGGTGTGGTTCCGCGTGCCGGTGTCGGAGTTTCGTTTGGGCGTCGGCGAGCAGGCGGGCAAGACGCCGGGCATGGACTGGACGCAGGTCGCGCAGTGGCACGTGCAGGGCGACTGGTCGGTGAAGAAGCCGTACCAGGTGGTCGTGATCGCGGTGCGTGCCCGGCGGTAGGCGCCGGAACGCAGAACGCCCGCCTGGATCGGCGGGCGTTGCATCGGCGAAATGGGCCGGCGCGGCCGGTGGGTTTCGCCGCGGACGCCGGGCGGAACGCGGAGCGCGCCGCTGCGTCCGGATCTGAGCAAGGCGCGGATGGCTGGCGGCTCAGGCGGCCTGCGCCAGGATGCGGCGGACGACCGCAGGCGTGATGTCGCCGCGTTCGCCGATGGCGGTCACGCCGCGGGCCTCGAGGCGTTGGGCGACGACCTCGGCGACGGAGGCCGGGATGTTGTGGCCGGAGAGCCGTGTCGGCGCGCCCATCTGCTCGAAGAAGGCGCGGAGGCGGGCGATGCCGGCGTCGATGCGCTGATCGCGTGAACCCTCGCGGATGCCCCAGACGCGCTCGGCCCACTGGACGAGTTTGTCGCCCTTGGTGTCGCGCTTCACGTCGAGCAGCGAGGGTAGGACGACGGCGAGGGTGCGCGCGTGGTCGACGCCGTGGAGCGCGGTCAACTCGTGGCCGATGCAGTGGGTCGACCAGTCGGCGGGCACGCCGGCGCCGACGGGGCCCTGGAGGGCCATGCAGGCGCACCACATGAAGTTGGCGTGGAGGTCGTAGTCGCGGCCGCCGGCGAGGAGCTTCGGTCCGATCTCGACGAGCGTCTGGAGAATCGACTCGGCGTAGCGGTCCTGGAGGAGGCCCTGCGCCGGGTAGGTCAGGTACTGCTCCATGACGTGGACGAAGGTGTCGATCACGCCGTTGGCGATCTGGCGCGGCGGGAGGCTGAAGGTCGTCTCCGGATCGAGGATGGAGAAGACCGGATACACCTTGGTGGTCCAGAAGGAGAGCTTCTGGTCGCCGCGGGAGATGACGGCGGCGCCGTTGGCCTCGGAGCCGGCGGCGGGCAGGGTGAGGACGGAGGCGAGCGGGAGCGCGCGGTCGACGGCGGCGCCCTCGGAGAGGATGCGCCATGGGTCGCCGGCGGTGAACGGTGCCGCGGCCGCGATGAACTTGGTGCCGTCGATCACGGAACCGCCGCCGACGGCGAGGAGGAAGTCGAGCCGGTGCTCCCGGACGAGGGCGACGCCCTTCATGAGCGTCTCGTACCGCGGGTTGGCCTCGATGCCGGAGAACTCGACGACGGTGTGGCCCTTGAGCTGGGCGACAACCTGGTCGTAGACGCCGTTGGCCTTGATTGAGCCGCCGCCGGAGGTGAGCAGGATGCGGGCGCCGGCCGGGAGTTCGGCGCCGAGGTTGGCGATCTGGCCGCGGCCGAGGAGGAGCTTGGTGGGATTGTGGAAGGTGAAGTTGTTCATGGTAGCGGCGGGCACGTTGATCACGGTGGCGCCGAGCTCAAACGGAAGCGGCGATGCCCGCGCGTTCCGGCGGGAGGTTGATGCGTCATTCGCGCAACGAGTTCGGCGCCGGGGACGGGCGGTCGTTGCAATGCCGATGGGGCCGCCCAACTTCCGGAACCCAACGCATGAACCCCCGCTCTCCGCACCCCACTCTCGGCGCGGCCGTCGCCGGAGCCCTGCTGGCCTGCACGACCATGATCTCCACCGCGCTCGCCGAGCCGTCGTTCAAGACCCCCGTCAGCTACGAGGACGCCGACAAACGCGCGGGCGAGATCCTCGCGAAGATGAGCCCGGCGGAGAAGCTTCTGCTGATCACCGGCAGCAATAGCTTTTTCATCAAGGGATTTCCCCAGTACGGCATGCCGGAGCTGTACCTCGCCGACGCCACGCAGGGCGTGAACATCCGGCGCAACCTCAGCAACGCGCTGGAGAGATCCGTCTCCTTCCCGTGCGGCATCGCGCTCGCGGCGACCTGGAACCCCGCGCTCGCCTACCGCTACGCCAAGAGCGTGGGTGAGGAGTGCCGCGCCGGCGGCGTGGCCGTGCTGCTCGGGCCGGGCATGAACATCTACCGGCAGTCGCAATGCGGACGGAACTTCGAGTACTTCGGCGAGGACCCGTTCCTCGCGGCGAAGATGATCGAGCGCTACACGATGGGCGTGCTCGACACCGGCACGATCCCGACGCTGAAGCACTTTTTCGCGAACAACACCGACTACCATCGCCGCACCTCCAACTCCGTGCTCGATGAGCGCACGGCGCGCGAGATCTACCTGCCGGCGTTCCAGGCCGGCATCGACGCCGGCGCGATGGCGGTGATGACCTCCTACAACCAGGTGAACGGCGAGTGGGCCGGCCAGAGCGAGAAGGTGATCGCCCAGCTGCTCCGCCAGGAGATGGGTTTCCGCTGGCTCGTCATGACCGACTGGTGGTCGGTGTGGGACGCCGAGCTGATCATCAAGTCGGGCCAGGATCTCGAGATGCCCGGCGAGAAGTTCATCAAGGCCGACGGCGAGCGCCTGCTCCAGTCCGGCAAGGTGAAGATCGAGCAGATCGACCGCATGGCGCGCAGCATCATCCGCACGTGCATCGCGATGGGCCTCTACGACCGCCCGGCGCGCGACGACTTTTTCCTGCAGAAGTATCCGGAGCACGAGCAGATCGCCCTCCAGACCGGCCGCGAGGCTGTCGTGCTGCTCAAGAACGACAACGGCATCCTCCCGCTCAAGAAGGCCGGCGCGAAGAACATCCTCCTCACCGGCCTCTTCTGCGAGATGCTGCCCCGTGGCGGCGGCGCCGCCGACGTCGAAGGCTACAACGTCGTCACCCTTCTGCAGGCGGTGAAGGCCGCCTACGGCGACGGCGTGACCTACGTGAAGGAACCGACCGACGCGCAGCTCAAGGCGGCCGACGTCGTCCTGCTCAGCACCGGCACCTCCGACAGCGAGGGGAGCGACCGGCCGTTCGCCCTGCCCGAGAGCGAGGAGAAGAATGTCCAGCGTGTCGTCAGCCTCAATCCGCGCACGGTCGTGGTCGTCAACTCCGGCGGCGGTATCCAGATGACGGGTTGGGCGGACCGTGCCGCCGCGAACGTCTACGGCTGGTATCCCGGCCAGGCCGGCAACACCGGGCTCGCCGAGGTCCTCAGTGGCGACGTGAACCCCTCCGGCAAGCTGCCGATGACGATCGAGCGCCGCTTCGAGGACTCGCCCGCGTTCGGCTACCTCAAGCCCGAGGACAAGCTCTACACCGGCTGGGGGCCGGACAACGACATGTCGCAGCCGATCCGCAACGTGGAGTACAAGGAGGGCGTGTTCGTCGGCTACCGCTGGTACGAGGCGAAGCAGATCAAACCGCTCTTCGCGTTCGGGCACGGCCTCTCGTACACCACCTTCGAGTATTCGAACATCAAGGTGACGCCCGGCGAGTTCAAGGCCGACGGCCGGGTGAGCATCGAGTTCACGGTGAAGAACACCGGCAAGGTCGCTGGTACCGAGGTCGCGCAGCTTTACGTGCGCGATGTCGAGGCGTCCGTGCCACGGCCGGTGAAGGAGCTGAAGGGCTTCGCGAAGATCGAGCTCGCCCCCGGCGAGAGCCGCGTGGTGCGCATCCGCCTCACGGCGCCGGACTTCTCGTTCTGGGATGTCGCCACCCATTCCTGGAAGGCGGAGCCGGGCGAGTACCGCATCCTGGTCGGCGGCGCTTCGGACCGCGCGACGCTCGAGGGCAAGGTCGTGCTGAAGTGATTTGCAGTTGTTGGGTAGCTCTGGGTTGTGCCGGGCGGTGCCTCCTTGGGGGAGGCGCCGCCCGGCCTATTTTCTGAGCCGTCGGGCGTCTCGGTTTCCCGGGGCCAGCCCTGGTGCGCGGCGGCCTGCCGCTGCTCGTCTCGGGCGCATCCGTCTGGGGCGGACCGCCATACCCTTCCTCCAGCTCTTTTTGCATCGCACCGGCGTCCGGCTTGCGCCGGGTTCCGGACGGCGCATGACTGCGCCGCGCTCGCATTCCCGAACATCGTCTCCCCTCGTTCATGAAACTCCTCTTTGTCGGCGGCACCGGCAACATCAGCACCTCCTGCAGCCGGATGGCGCTGCAGCTTGGCCACGAGCTCTGGCTGCTCCATCGGCCCGGCCGGCCCGGCATCGCCGGTGCGCGCGACCTGCACTGCGACATCAACGACGAGGCCGCGGCGGCCGCCGCGCTCGCCCCGCATCGTTTCGACGCGGTGGTGCAGTTCATCGGTTTCGAGCCTGCACAGGTCGAACGTGATCTGCGCCTCTTCGCGGGCCGTTGCGCGCAGTACGTGTTCATCAGCTCCGCGTCCGCCTACGCCAAGCCGCGCACCTATGCGCCCACGACGGAGCGCACGCCGCTCGAGAACCCGCGCTGGCAGTACTCGCGCAACAAGATCGCCTGCGAGCAGGTCCTGCGGGCCAACGGCGTGGGCCGGCAGCCGTACACGATCGTCCGCCCGTCGCTCACCTACGACACGGTGATCCCGTTGCCCATCGGGGGCTGGACGGACTTCACCACCGTCGAGCGCATGCGCCGCGGCCAACCGGTGATCGTGCCCGGCGACGGCACCAGCCCGTGGACGATCACCCACGCGGAGGATTTCGCGCCGGGTCTGCTCGGGCTGCTCGGCAATCCCGCCGCGTACGGCGAGGACTTCCAGATCACCTCCGACGAGGCGCTCACCTGGGACGAGCTCTACACGCAGACGGCCGCGGCGGCCGGTGCACCGCCGCCGAAGCTGGTGCACATCCCGTCTGATCTGCTCATCGCGTGGAATCCGGACATGGAAGGCACGCTGCTCGGCGACAAGTCGCACACCGCGATCTTCGACAACACGAAGCTCAAGCGGCTGGTGCCCGGTTTCCGGCCGCGCATTGCCTACCGCGACGGCATCCGCCGCACGCTGGCGTGGTTCGACGCCGACCCGGCGCGCCGCCGCCTCCCGCCCGAGAACGACGCGCACCTCGACAAGGTCCTCGTCGCCTACGCGAAGGCCTGGCCGACGGGAACGATCGGCTGAGCGCCGCGGTCCGTGCAATTCAGCGGGCGGTTTCGGGCTGCAGCCAACTGGGCGGCTGGGGCGGGTTCGCGGAGTCGAGGCGCGCCTTCCATTCCGCGTCGGTCACGCGTTTGCCATCGGGTTCGACGAACTCGTGGTAGGTGAGCGCTGCGCTGCGGCAGAGCACCGGCTGGCCCTGCCACGGGTAGAGCAACCACATCCGCCGCGGCCGGCCGACGGCGGCGTGCAGCGTGGCGTTGGTCGAGGGACTGCTCCAGACTGGGATAGTCTGCGGTGCGCGATCGGGTGGGATTGCGCCACCCGTGCCCAGGAAACCACCACCGTCGCCCGTCGTGGCGAAGAAGAGGATGTCGTAGAGGAAAGCGGCGACCTGGGTGTCCTCGGCATCGGCGGGAAGGTTGGCGCCTTGGCGCAAACAAAGCCGTTCGATGCTGCGGGACGCTTTCACCAGTCCGGCCCAGCGATCGATCAGGTGGGATCGGCGCAGTGTCACCAAATCGTCATTGTTGGCTGCGGTGATCGCGCTCTCCATGGCGAAATTCTTGAGGACTCCAGGAGGTGCAGCGGAAGCGAATTGCTGGTCGAATACCTCGACTACGGCTCGGAATGCCGACCAGAACTCGGGCGACGGTTCGACGATGAGCGGCGGCGGCTCATCGATTCCGAATTCGACCGCCAGCGCGTCTTGCTGTTCGAGCGCGAAGGCGCGGCGGGTGAGCGCCCAGCTGGAGAGGGCGGCGTTGGCCGACTTCCACTGCCATGCAGGGCGGCGCATGAACTCCGGAGCCCACGGCGCCGGTGGTTGCGCGAGCGAGCGCCAGAGCGCGAGAAGGTGTTCGTGGGGATTGTCGCGAAGCACGGCGGCGATCGAGGGCGTGTTTGGGCTGAGAATAGCACAGCGACGATCGCCCTCGCGCATCATCTCCCAATCGATGTTGTCGTCCGCGGCGCGCGGGGCGGGCGCGACCTCCCACGGACGGGATGGTATCGACCAACCGGCGTGGCGGGCCTGTTGTTCCGCTTCGGCGAAACCGAGCCAGCCAGCGATGATGAGGCCGGTGGGCATGGCACCCTGTAGCTGGGTTTCAACGATCGCTTCGTTCAGCGCATCCTGGTCGGCGGAGAGCCCGCTGGGCAGCACATGGAAGACGACGCGGGCGAGCGGGTCGGCCGCGTCGCCATGGCGCCGGCGCGGGTCGGCTTCGCACGGTTTGCGATGGGCGAGCATCTTGCGTGCTGTCGGGCTCCACTCCGCGGCGGTGGTCGGGACTCCTTCCCATAGGCCGATTTCGACCACAGCCGGTGAGCGGTACGGTGCCATGAGCTCGAACCAGGTGGTGAGGGCGGGCGGAATCGGAGTGTCGCCTCGGCGGCGGCCGAGCAGCAGGGCGGCGACGGCTTCGTGTTCGAGACGGGAGCGGAAGGGAACGGCTTGGAGCCAACGCGTGGCGCGGAAGAGATCGGCGAGCTCCGGCGTCTGTGCGTAGAAGCCGACAGGCTGCATCGCCGCGTAGTCGATCCGCTCCTGCGCGGCCAAAGATGGATCCTCGCTGGGTGGGGCCAGCCAAAGCGGCGGTTCGGCCGCTTGGCCTGCGCGGATGCGTTGGACGTCGGCTTCGATGGGGATGCGCTCGGAGTCGCTGATGCCGTCGAGCGTCTGGCCGAGCAGCAACAGCGCGGGACCGAGGGTCCGGCGAACGTGTTTGAGCGCGCGTTGGCCGAGGGGATCGGAGCCGAGCGGGCCGGCCGCGGCATCGTTGGTCGTCTTCCACAGGGCGCCGAGGTACGCGGCAAGCGGCTCGCGGCGGTTGCTGCCGAGCGCCTCCACCGAGTCGCTCAGCAGGGCGTGGAAGGCCTCGAGGGCGATGTCGGTCGAGAGGAAGGCCGGCTCGCGCTCATGTTTCAGCGCCTCGAAGCCGCGCGGGAGCGATTCTGCGGCCACGAAGCCGTCGTGCTCGAGGCGCTCGATCTGCGCGGTGGAGAGTTTGCGTGCCGCGGCTTGGGCGCGCCAGTCGGGTGCCGGATCGGGCGCGGCGATGGCGGTCATGCTGCCGAGCGCGAGCGCGGCCAGAAAGAGGGAGGGGCGGGGCAACCGGCCGGAATCCATGCGGCGACCATGGGGACGGG
>JAEXPG010000047.1 GCA_023447015.1 Verrucomicrobiota bacterium | reverse complement strand
ATCCCGACCGCGCGATGGTTTCGACCAAGGGCGGTACCGAGGTGACCGGCGGGCAGGTGAACGACCTGCTGGCGAAGATCCGCGACACGTATGCGCCGATCAAGGGCGCCGGGCTGGCGTTCCTCGCCGAGCCCTCGACTTCGCCCACGCGCGCCGCGCTGGTGGCGAACCTCAAGGCGAAGTTCCCGAAGGCGATCTGGGCGGAGTACGACCCGGTGGATGTGAGCGGGCCGGAACGGACGCTGGAGAGTCTGCTCGGGAAGCGGGTGAAGCCGCTGTTCCGTTTCGCCGAAGCGAAACGGGTCCTCAGTCTCGACTGCGACTTCCTTCAGGCGGAGCCGGGATCAATCGGTTATGCCCGCGATTGGGCGAGGGGGCGCCGTTTCGTTGGCAAAGGCGAGGAGATGAGCCGCCTTTACGTCGCTGAGAGTCATTTCACGATCACCGGCAGCAACGCCGACCACCGCATTCGTGTGGCGTCGTCGCAGATTCCGGCATTCGCCGCCGCGGTGGCGCAGCGCGTCTTTGCGAAAACGGGCAAGTTCGGCGAGTTGAGCGGAGCGCTGGAGAAGCTGGTGGCGGGCCTGAAGGTCGACGCGGCTTGGCTCGATGCCTGTGTGGCCGATCTCGTCGAGAGCCATGGTGCCGCTCTGGTCTGCGCCGGCTATTCGCAGTCGCCGGCGGTGCATGGCTTGGTCTGCGCGATCAACGAGGCGCTCGGTGGCGTCGGCAAGACTGTCGACTTCGTGAGTGCGGAGCGGAGTTCCGCGGCGACGGTCGAGGACCTCTCGAAAGGCGTCCAGAACGGTCAGGTCCGCACATTGGTCATCGTTGGCGGCAATCCCGTCTACAACGCGCCGGCGGAGCTCGATTGGGTGGCGTTGCAGAAACAGATTTCCGAGGTGGTCCGCTACGGCCTGTATGTCGACGAGACTGCGGCGTTGGTCGCGGAGCAGGGTGGGTGGCAGGTCCACGGTACCCATTTCCTCGAGTCGTGGGGCGATGCGCGCACTGCCGACGGTACGATCGTGCCGGTGCAGCCGATGATCCTGCCGCTGTTCAACGGTGTCTCGGAGATCGAGTTCCTCGCCCGCCTGAGTGGCGACAGTGTGACCGAGGGCTACAGCCTCGTGCATCGTGCATTCGCGGAATACCACGGCGGCTCGGAGAAGGAGTTTCGTCAGTGGCTGCACGACGGCGTCGCGGTGACTGACGGCGCCACCGTGATCCGCCCGCGCGTTGATGGCTCTGCCTTGGGCTCGCTTTTGAAGAGCGCCGCCGCTTCGTCCGCCCTTTCCGCCCAGAACCTCGAAGTCCGCTTCGTGGCCGACTTGAAGGTCGGTGACGGTAGCGCGGCGAACAACGGTTGGCTCCAGGAATGCCCGGATCCGATCACGAAGATCTCGTGGGACAACCCGGTGCAGATCTCGCCGCGCCTCGCGGCCGATCTCGGCCTCGTCGATCCGCGCCGCCTCGACAAGAACCAGCCCGCCTCGGGCGCGCTCGACGCGTCGCGGCACGACTTCAACAACTTCACCATCGGCAAGGAGCTGGGGCAGGTGGTCCGTATCACGCTCGACGGCCGCTCGGTCGAGGCTCCGGTGCACATCCAGCCCGGTCTCGCCGACTACACGATCGTCCTCCCGCTCGGCTACGGCCGCACGGCGGCCGGTCGGGTGGGGAACGGCGTTGGTTTCAACGCCTACTCGATCCGCACTTCCGCCGGCTTGGCGTTCGCCACCGGTGCGACGATCGAGGTGCTGCCCGGTCGCACCCACAAGTTGCCCAACACCCAGGAACACTGGGCGATCGAGGGCCGCGATATCATCCGCGAGGCCAACCTCGGCGAGCACCACGAGAATCCGGCCTGGGCCGCGGGCATCGGCATGGAGTCGCACACTCCGGCGATCTACGGCGCCGACAAGAACAAGCCGCTTGCCGAGAAGTCCAAGTCCACCCCGCGCGGCAACTCGCTCTACGACCATCCGGACTTCGCCGGCGCCGCTGCGCCTCAGGACTCGGTGCACCAGTGGGGCATGTCGATCGACCTCAACACCTGCATCGGCTGCAACGCCTGCGTGATCGCCTGCCAGGCGGAGAACAACATCCCGATCGTCGGTCGCGACCAGGTGCTGCGCGGCCGCGAGATGCACTGGATCCGCCTCGATCGCTACTACTCGTCCGGCTCGGAAAGCAACGCCGCGATCCCCGAGGATCCGCAGGTCTCGCTCCAGCCGATGACCTGCCAGCATTGCGAGTCCGCGCCGTGCGAAAGCGTGTGCCCGGTCAACGCCACCGTGCACGACAGCGAGGGCCTCAACGTCATGGCCTACAACCGCTGCATCGGCACGCGGTACTGCGCCAACAACTGCCCGTACAAGGTCCGCCGCTTCAACTTCTTCGATTACCAGCAGCGCCAGCTCGATTCCCTCTACATGGGCCCGCTCGGCCCGCAGGGGAAGCCCGAGCTGCTCAAGATGGCGATGAACCCCGATGTCACCGTGCGCATGCGCGGTGTCATGGAAAAGTGCACCTACTGCGTGCAGCGCATCCAGCGGGCGAAGATCGAGCAGAAGGTGAAGGCCGGCGCCAGCGGCGACGTGGTCGTGCCCGACCGCACGATCCGCGTGGCTTGCGAACAAGTCTGCCCGACCGAGGCCATCGTCTTCGGCAACGTCGCCGACCCGCAGAGCGCCGTCTCCGTCGCGAAACAGGATCCGCGCACCTACGCGGTGCTCGGCTACCTCAACATCCGTCCGCGCACCTCGTACATCGCGAAGGTCCGCAATCCGAACCCGGCCATGCCCGGCTACCAGGACATGCCGCTCTCCCGTCTCGAGTACAACCAGAAGAACCACCCCGCCCACCATGGCGAAGGCCATGCCCCCGCCCACGGCGCCGAACATGCCGCGCCGTCGCACGGTGAGGCGGCGCCGCAGCACAGCACGGGAGGGCACGAGTGATGAGCAGCCACGCTTCACCCGAGCTCCCCGCGCATGCGCGGGCCGTCCTCGCCGAGGTCCAGCCGGCGCATCTGCCGCGCCAGGAGATCATTGGCCACCGTCGCGACTTCGCGTGGATCACCGACAAGATCTGCTCGATCACCGAGGGGCCGACGCCCACCTGGTGGTGGGTGGCCTTCGGCCTCGCCTGCGTGGTCGCGTCGTTCACGGTCATCGGCCTCGTCTACCTCGTGTCGACGGGCGTCGGCGTCTGGGGCCACGCCAACCCGGTCAACTGGGCCTGGGACATCGTCAACTTCGTGTTCTGGATCGGTATCGGCCATGCCGGCACGCTT
>JAEXPG010000133.1 GCA_023447015.1 Verrucomicrobiota bacterium | reverse complement strand
GGTTTTTGGGGGGGGGGGGGTGCCCGCCCCCCGGCGCGACCAGCCTGGCCCGCGAGCTCGCCCGCCGACTCGATGCGCCCGCGGTCACCACGCTCAACGCCCTCGGCACCCTCGCGGCCGACGACCCGCTGAACCTGGGCATGCTCGGCATGCACGGCGGCAAGGGGACCAACCTCCTCATGCGCGAGGCCGACGTGATCTTCGCCGTGGGCGCGCGCTTCGACGACCGCGCCACCGGCAAGGTCGTCGAGTTCTGCCCGCAGGCGACGATCGCGCATCTCGACATCGACCGCGCCGAACTCGGCAAGATCCGCGCCGCCGCGCTTGCCCTCGCCGGCGACGCCGCCGATGCGCTTGCCGGGCTGCTCCGTCGGCTCCCGGCGCAGCCGCGGCCGGAGTGGCGCGCCCGCGCGGCGGAATTGCGTGCGGCGCACCCTCTCCGGCATCCGCCGCGCGCGGACGAGCCGCTGCACCCTGTCAACCTCTGCCGGTTCCTTGGGGAGGCGTTGCCGGAGGATGCAATCGTGACCACCGACGTCGGCCAGCACCAGATGTGGGTGGCGCAGGCGTTGCCGTTCAGCCGGCCCCGTTCGCTGCTCACCTCCGGGGGGCTCGGCACCATGGGCTTCGGTTTGCCCGCGGCGATCGGGGCGGCGCTCGCCGCGCCCGGCCGCCGGGTGGTCTGCGTGAGCGGCGACGGCTCGATCCTCATGAATATCCAGGAATTGGCCACGCTCGCGGAGCTCGATCTCCCGGTCGCGGTGCTGGTGTGCAACAACGCGCACCTCGGCCTCGTGCGCCAGCAGCAGGAGCTGTGCTACGGCGGGCGCTACTCGGCGTCGCGTTTCCTCGGCTCGCCCGATTTCGCCGCCATCGCGCGCGGCTTCGGCCTGCGCGGCGTGACGCTCGACCCGTACGGCGATCCGCTCGGGCAACTGGCCGAGGCGTTGGCCGCGCCCGGTCCGTGCCTCGTCGACATCCCGATCCGGGAGACCGCCAACGTGCTCCCGATGGTGCCCCCGGGCGCCGCCAACCACCAGACCATCACCGAAACCGAACCTGCCGCCGCCCATGCCTGAGTCCATCACCCCGAATCCCTCCACCGTGCTCGAACTGCGGGTGCGCAACCATCCCGGCGCGATGTCGCACATCACCGGGCTCTTCGCCCGGCGTGCCTTCAACCTGGACGCGATCCTCTGCGTTCCGGAGGCCGACCGTTCGACGAGCCGGATGCTGCTTCTCGTCGCCGACGATCCCAAGCTGGAGCAGGTCGAACGGCAGCTCGCGAAGCTGCACGACGTGCTGGCGGTCCAGCATCGTCCGGACCTCGGTATCGCGTGCTTCCTGCGGCCGGGGATCTTCTCCTAGGCGGAGGCGGACCGGGGCGGCGGGCGCGCGCGATGAGGTGCCCTGTCGGGCAATCGGCGCTGCTGGGGCGTGCCGGGCCCGGGCCTTTGGGCTTGGCGGCGGCGGCGGGGTGGGGCACCGATGAGTCCTCCGCATGATCAGCTGCAACCAGCCCAAGCCGACTCCGGCGCGCGTCCTCGATTGCCGGGGACTGCGGCTGGAGCTGTCGGGAGGGCCGCGGATCATGGGGATCGTCAACGTGACGCCCGACTCGTTCTACGACGGCGGGCGGCATGCGACGACCGAGGCGGCGGTGCGCTACGCCGAGGAACTGATCGCCGAGGGCGCGGACTTGCTCGACATCGGCGGGCAACCGACGCGCCCCGGCGCGCACGTCGAGATTCCCGAGGCCGAGGAGATCGCGCGCGTCGTGCCGGTGATTGCCGAGTTGGCGGGGCGAACCAAGGTGCCGCTCTCGGTCGACACCTACCGTACGGCGGTCGCGCGGGCGGCGCTCGAGGCCGGCGCGCATCTGGTCAACGACATCCACGGTTTCCAACGCGAGCCGGAGTTGGCGCGGCTGGCGGCGCAGTACGGCGCTGCGGCGGTCGTGATGCACTACGATGCGAAGTTTGCGGCGGAGACCGGCGACGTGATCGAGAGGCAGCTCGCGTTTTTCCGCCGGTCGTTGGCGATCGCTGCCGAGGCCGGACTGCCGGCGGAGCGGCTCGTGATCGATCCGGGAATCGGTTTTCACAAGACGCAGGAACAGAATCTCGCACTCATCGCTCGCGTGGGAGAGCTGCGCGCGCTCGGCCTGCCGGTCCTGCTTGGCGCCTCCCGCAAGTCGGTGATCTCGCATGTGCTCGGCCTGCCTCCGGACGAGCGGCTCGAGGGCACCCTCGCCACGACGACGGTGGCCGTGTGGCAAAAGGTTGAGTTTCTCCGCGTGCACGACGTGCGCGCCAATCTCCGCGCCGCCCGGATGGCGGCCGCCCTGCGCAACGCTCTGCCATGAACGGACGAATCCACCTCAAGAACATGCTCTTCTACGGCTACCACGGCGACCTCGCCGAGGAGAACAAGCTGGGCCAGCGCTTCATCGTCGATCTGGCGCTCTCGCTCGACATCGCCGAGGTGGCCCGCACCGATGCCTTGGATGCGACGGTGGACTACGTGCGCGTGCACGAGGTTTGCCGTCGGTTGGTCGAGGAGGAACGGGTCCGGATGATCGAGACGCTCGCGGCGCGCATCGCCGAACGGTTGCTGGCGGATTTCCCGCGGCTCACCGCGGTCGAGGTGATGGTGAAGAAGCCCAGCGTGCCGATGAAGGGCGTGCTGGACTACGTGGCGGTGGAGACCACCCGTTGCCGTTGAGCACCGCCTACCTCGCCCTCGGCAGCAACCTCGGCGACCGCGCGGCGCTCCTGCGCGGGGCGCTGATCTCGTTGGAGCGCGGCGGGGCGGTGCGGGTCGTGGCGGAATCGTCGGTCTACGAGACCGCGCCGGTGGGTGGACCTGAGCAGCCGGACTACCTCAACATGGTCGTGGCCGTGGAGACCTCGCTCAATCCGGAGGCGCTGTTGGAGCGGTGCCTCGCGGCCGAGGCCGAGCATGGGCGGGTGCGCCGCGAGCGCTGGGGAGCGCGCACGCTCGACATCGACCTGCTCATCTACGGTGGCGCAAGCATGCAGACGGAGCGGCTGACCCTGCCGCATCCGCGGATGACCGAGCGGGCCTTCGTGCTCGTGCCGTTGGCGGAGATCGCGCCGGGCCTGCGGCTCGGCGCGGCGAACGCCGCCGAATGGGCGGCGCGCGCCGACTGCTCCGGTTTGCGGAAGCTCGGCGCGTTGGCGAACTGCCGAACGGCGGAGTGAGCGATGGCGATCGTCATCCGAGAACTGGCGCGCGGACTGATCCCGGAACGTCTATTTGCCGGACTTCGGCAGCGGCGCGGGGCCTTCTTCCTCGATAGTGCCCGTCACGCCGGCGGCCTGGGCGGGTATTCGTTCATCGGTTTCGATCCATTCCTGGTGTTCCGCGAAACGGAGGCAGGAGGCGTCGCGGTCGAGGAGCGCGGCTGTGTGGAAGTGCGGTTGGACGGGGATCCGTTGGTGCGGCTGCGCGAGTATCTGCGGCGCTATCCCGCCGCGGTGCACCCGGAGATTCCATTCACCGGCGGCGCGGTCGGGTTCTTCTCCTATGAGCTCTGCGCGGCGTTCGACTCGATCCCACGCCGCGCGACCGACGATCTGCCGCTGCCACGGATCCTGCTCGGTTTCCACGACGGTGTGATCGCCCACGACCATGCAACCGGAGCGACCTTCGCAGTGGCGAATCCCGTGCACGCACGCACGGCGGAGGAGATCCTCGGATCGCTCGAAGTGGCGGTCGCCGCGGCGCGGCAGGGGACGGTGCAGGGGCGGGAGGACGCGTGTTTCGCGACCTCCGAGCCCGTCGCGAATCTCACGAAGGCCGAGTACCTCGAGCGGGTCCGGCGGGTGCGCGAGTACATCGCGGCCGGCGACGTCTACCAGATCAACCTCACCCAGCGGTTTGCCGCCGACTACGGCGGCGCCCCCTATGCGCTCTACCGGCGCCTCCGCGCGGCGAGCCCGGCGGCGTTTGCCGCGTACCTCGACTGTGGCGACTTCCAGGTGTTGAGCAGTTCGCCGGAACGGTTGCTGCGCGTCGCCGGGCGTGAGATCGAGACGCGGCCGATCAAAGGCACACGGCGCCGCGGGACGACGCCGGCGGAGGATGCGCAGCGCCGGGCGGAGTTGCTGGCCAGTGAGAAGGACCGCGCGGAGCTGCTGATGATCGTCGATCTCGAGCGCAACGATCTCGGGAGGGTCTGCGAGAGCGGCTCGGTGCGCGTGGACGAGCTTTGCCGTCTGGAAACACACCCGACGGTGCACCATCTGGTCGCGACGGTGCGGGGCCGGCTGCGCGAGGAGTGCGACGTGCTCGATGCGGTGCGTGCGGTGTTTCCCGGCGGTTCGATCACCGGCGCGCCGAAGATCCGCGCGATGCAGATCATCGACGAACTCGAGACCTGCCGGCGGCACGTGTACACCGGTGCGATCGGCTGGATCGGGTTCGACGGTGGCTGCGACCTCAACATCGCGATCCGCACGATGCTCTGCCATGGCGGGAAGGCGTACTACCATGTCGGCGGCGGCATCGTGTGGGACTCGGACCCGGAACTCGAGTTTCAGGAAACGCTGGACAAGGCGCGGGCGATGCGGACGGCATTGGTCGGAGACCCGACCATGCCGCCGTCATACCATCCCTTCGCAATCCGCGGCGACGAACTCGTCGACGCCGCGGAGCTGCGGGTGTCGGCGCTTGGAGACGGGTTCATGTATGCGCACGGGTTGTTTGAGACGATCCGGGCGCTGGGTGGGCGGCCGGCGTTTCTCGACCGGCATGTGGCGCGGCTCGGTGAAGGGGCGCGCACGCTCGGGCTCGAGTTGCCGACGACGCTCGACGAGTGGCGGGAGCGGTTGGCGCGGTTGGCCCGGGCCAACCAGCTCGGCGATGGGGTGTTTAAGCTCGTGCGGCATCGCGAGGTCGGCGGTGTGGCCGAGTTCGCGGTCTCCCGCGCTGCCGGCTACACGGCCGAGCAGTATGCTCGCGGGTTCCGGATCTGCACCGCGTCGGTGGCCCGGGCGGGTTCGTTGTACGGGGTGAAGTCGCTCGCCTACCTCGAGAACCTGCTCGCGAAGCGGGCGGCGCAGGCGGAGGGCTTCGACGAAGTGGTCTTTGCAGACCCCGCCGGAAACCCGCTCGAATGTGCGGGCTGCAACCTCTTCGTCGTGGTGGGCGGCCGGGTGTTCACGCCGCCAGCTGGCGAGATCCTGCCGGGAGTGGCGCGCAGCGTGGTGCTTGAGATCTGCGGTGCGCAGGTGGAGGAGCGTCCACTTGCGCCCGGACTGCTCGCCGAGGCGGAGGAGGTTTTTCTGACCAACGCGATCATGGGTGTGATGCCCGTCGCAGAGTGGGGCGAGCGGCGGTTCGCCGTTGCACACTGCCCGGTCACGCGGCGAATCAGCGCGGAGTTTGCGGCGCGCCAGCGGGCGTCGCTGTAGTGGCGGACTGCTCCTGTCGCAGCTCGGCGAAGAGCCGGAGGTGCGCGGCAACCTGCCGGGCGGGGGAGAACTGTTCGCGGGCCCAGTCGCGGGCGGCCGTCGACATCGCGGTCCGCTGGGCGGGCTCGGCGAGGAGAGAGGTGAGGGCGGCGACGAAGCGCGTCCGGTCTCCCTCGGGGATGAGATGGCCGCTCGCGCCGTCGCGGAAGCACTCGGCCGCGCCGCCGACCGCATAGCTCACGACTGGCAGTCCGGCGCACTGCGCCTCGACGAGGAAGTTGGGGAGCGATTCGCGTTGCGAGGTGAGCACGGCGACGGAGGCCGTGCGGTAGAATTGCGCGGGGGCGGCCTGCCAGCCGAGGAACTCGACGCGTTCGGAGAGTCCGAGCGAGGCCGCTTGGCGCTGGCAGGCGACGCGGGTGGGGCCATCGCCGACCAGTGCGAGCCGCCAAGGCAGCTCGCGCGGCAGGGTGGCTACCAGTTCGAGAAGTTCGCGTTGGTTCTTCTCCGGGCGGAACTGCGCGACGCAGAGCAGCACCGGCGGTGCCGCGGGCGCGGGCACGGTGTCGAGCAGCGCGGCGTGGAGCAGGGCGTTGGGGATGACGGTGCAGCGGCTGTCGGCCCCTTCGCCCGCGACAAGCGTGTCGCGGGCAAACGCGGAGTTCGCGATCACATGGCGGACTGTCCGCAGGGAGCGGCGGTAGAGCCAGGGCAGGCCTTTTCCGGTCCGAACGGTGGCGACGACGACCGTGGCGGGCAGCGCACGTTGGAGCCGGGCGGCCCCGCAGTTGGCCATGCGTCCCATGCAGAGCACGATTTCCGGGCCGAAGGCGCGCGCGGACCGCACA
>JAEXPG010000005.1 GCA_023447015.1 Verrucomicrobiota bacterium | reverse complement strand
GTAGATGCGCGCCTTGGAGGTGGAGGCGACCTCCTTCCAGTTGGCGATCCAGCCCGGCATGCGGCCGATGGCGAACATGACGGTGAACATGTTCAGCGGAATGCCGATGGCGCGCATGATGATGCCGCTGTAGAAGTCGACGTTCGGATACAGCTTGCGCTCGATGAAGTACGGATCCTTGAGCGCGGCCTGCTCGAGGTGGCGGGCGATGTCGAGCAGCGGGTCCTTGCGGCCGAGCTTGGTGAGCACGCTGTCGCAGGCGCGGCCGATGATCTTGGCGCGCGGGTCGTAGTTCTTGTAGACGCGGTGCCCGAAACCCATCAGGCGGGCCTTGCCGTTCTTGGCCGCCTCGATGAACCGGGAGCCGTCGTCACCGGTGGCGTGGATCTGCTCGAGCATCTCGATGACGGCCATGTTGGCGCCGCCGTGCAGCGGGCCCCAGAGGGCGGAGATGCCGGCGGAGATGGAGGCGAAGAGGTTCGCGCCGGAGGAGGCGACCATGCGCACCGTCGAGGTGCTGCAGTTCTGCTCGTGGTCGGCATGGAGCAGGAGGATCAGGTTGAGCGCCTTCACGACCTCGGGCTCGGGGATGAAATCGTGGTACGGCTCCGAGAACATCATGTGCAGGAAGTTCTCGCAGTAGGTGAGGTTCCGCTTCGGGTGCACCAGCGCCAGCCCCTTGCTCAGGCGGTACGACATCGCGGTGAGCGTGCGGACCTTCGACACGGCGATGGCCGAGGCCTCCTCGTAGTTCTTCAAGTCGCGCTCGTGGTTGTTGGTGCAGAGATGGGGATAGTAGCAGCCGAGCGCGTTCATCGCCGCCGACAACACGGCCATCGGGTGCGAATCCGAGGGGAACTCCTCGAGCAGGTGGTAGAGGCCGCGGTGCAGATCGGAGTTCTCCCGCAGATAGGCCGAGAAGCGCTGCCGCTGGCCGGGCGACGGGAGATCGCCATGCATCACCAGATAGGCGGTCTCGACGAAGTCGGACTTCTCGGCGAGCTGCTCGATCGGATAGCCGCGGTAGCGGAGGATGCCCACCTCGCCGTCGATGAACGTCACCTCGCTCACGCAGGAGCCGGTGTTGCCGTAGCCCTCGTCAAACGTGATGTGACCGGTGTTCGCGCGCAGGTTGCGGCAGTCGATGGCCTTTTCGCCTTCGGTCCCAACGATGATGGGGAGCTTATATTCGTGGTCGTCGATGCGGAGAGTAGCGTCAGTCGGCATGGTGGATGCAGAAAACACGACGGTGGGTTTTTTGCAAAGCCGACAACGCGGCCGCCCGCGAATTTAGGTGCGTCACGCCCCGCCGAGACAAGGGATGAGCGCCGCTGCTGAACTTGGAGTCCGCGGAGGCGGAGCGGGCCGGGGAAAGTCGGCTCCGCGTGGGCTGCGCAATCCGGCGACGTCCGCCGGCACCCGCCCCTTCGCCGCCGCGCTTCAGCGGCGGCAAAGATCCACGAAATTGCGATAGAGGCGCAATCCGGCCGCCTGGCTCTTCTCGGGGTGGAATTGCGTCGCCACGCACCGGCCGCGCGCGATCGCCGCGACGAACAGCCCGGAGTAGTCGCACTCGCACAGGACCAGCGAGCGGTCGGCCGGCACGCAGTGGTAGCTGTGCACGAAGTAGAACGGCTCCCCGTCGGCCCGCAGGCCGTTCGCCAGCGGCGAACCCGCCTGGCGGAAAACCACCGGATTCCAGCCCATGTGCGGCACCTTGTACCCGGCCGGCAGGCGGAACCGTTTCACCGCGCCGGGGAAGATGCCGAGTCCTCGGCAATCGCCCTCCTCCGACTCCTCGAACAGCGCCTGCATCCCCAGGCAGCTCCCGAAGAACGGACGATCCGCCTCGATCCAGCGCTTCACCGCCGCACCAAGACCGGTCGCCTTGAGCGCGTCCACACAGTCGGGCAGCGCCCCCACCCCGGGAAGAACCAGCCCGTCGGCGGCGCCGATGTCCTCGGCGCGTTCGACGATATGCACTTCGGCCCCGGACACCTCGAACGCCTTCGCAACGCTGCGCAGATTGCCCATGCCGTAGTTGAGCAGGGCCAGCCGCGGACGGGCGGCGTCGGGCGAGGAGGTGGCGGTGTTGGTGGCGTTCATGCGGGCGACCAGCAGTTCTCGGGCCGCACCGGACCGGCGCAACCCGAAACTGGGAAACGGCACATCCGACCGCGAGCAACAGGGCGCCTCGGCCTCTTCTCGAACCGCTTCAGCCCCTGCTCGGGCCAGGCGCACGGCCACCTCGCGCCACCGATGAGCGCGTCAGTGCGGGCCTGCTCCGCCACGACCCGGGTATCGCAATGAACCCGTTCACCGTTCCTCGCTGCGCACGGCTCGCGCGACGGCTTGGCGAGTCGCTTTCGCGGCGAGCGCAGCGGCCTCCTCGACCGGAAGCGCGTTGATCGTGGCGTCGAACGGTTCGGCGGTCACCGGACCGTCGTAACCGAGATCGGCGAGCGCACCCATGAAGCCGTCGAGGTCGATCACCCCGGTTGCCCCCGGAAGCTTGCGGCTGAGATCGACCAACTCCTCTCGAGGCACACCGGCGGGCGCGTCGTTCACATGGACGTGGACGACCTGCTCGCGTCTGAGCTTCGCCAGATCGGCGAGCGTCCCGCCCACGCAATGCCAGTGCCAGCTGTCGAGGAGCAACCCGCAGTTGGGCCCGATGGCATGCCCGAGCTCGAGCATGCCCGCCGGCGTGTGGATGAAGGGATGGACGAAGGCCCGCCGCGCCGTCTCCGGTCCGACAAACTCCAGCGCCAGGCGGATGCCATGCTCGGCGAGCAGGTGCGCCACCGGGCGGAAACGGTCGGTGTGGTGCTCGAAGTTGTCGGCATACTCGAGCTCGTTGTCGCCGGGCAGGATCCACATGCAGGCACGATGCGCCCCCACCGCCGAGGCGCTGGCGAGGAGCTCCGGCAGTTGCGTCAACCACTCGTGCCATTCGTCCTCGCTCACGACATAGGGCATGAAGGGCAGGTTCCACGCCCCAACCCGCAGCCCGCGTTCAAGAAAGCGATCCCGCACCGCCTCCGCGCCCTCCTGCACCACCGCCTCGTGCAGAACTTCGAGCGAGGCGTCGTACCCGCCAAAGCCATGGCGCTCGGCCAACGCGAGCCCTTCATCGAGCGATGGATTGATGCCGAAGTGACCGGGATTGAAGGAGGCGAACATGGGCGTAGGTGGTCCGGGGTTGCGCGGGGCGCGTAAAGTGCCGCGGGTCACGCGCAGCGTCAACGGACCGGCTGCGCCCAATGCATTCCCGGCCTGACCATGCGGTCGAATACGGACCGGCGCGCACCCGCCCGCGCGTGCAATAACACCGCAGCAAGACAATCCGCCCCATCCAGGAAACAAGCCGCGGGTCGAACCAACGACGCGGCCCGAGCGGATCGAAGTATGGCGCAACTCAGCCCTTCAGGCTGCCCTTGGTACTTGGGACCTTGCCGGCGTGGCGCGGGTCGATCTGGCAGCAGACGTCGAGCGCACGGCCGAGCCCCTTGAACAGCGCCTCGGCGATGTGGTGCGGCTCCTCGCCGTACTCGATCGTCGCGTGGACGTTGGCCCCGATCGCGTTGGTGAACGAGCGGAAGAACTCCTTCACGAGGATCAGATTGAAGTCGCGCACGAACGGATGCGCGCACTCGGCCTTGTACACCAGCACGGCGCGACCGCTCAGATCGACGACCACGCGGGCGAGCGTCTCGTCCATCGGCAGCAGGAAAAAGCCGTAGCGGCGGATGCCGGCCTTGTCGCCAAGCGCCTCGGCGAAAGCCTGTCCGAGCACAATGCCCACGTCCTCGACGGTGTGGTGGTAGTCGACCTCGATGTCGCCCTTGGCGCGCACCTGAAGGTCGAACGACCCATGCCGCGCGAACAAGGTGAGCATGTGGTCGAAGAACGGGATCCCCGTCTCGATCTTGGACTCGCCCGTGCCGTCGACGGTGAGCGTCAGCTCGATGTCGGTTTCGCGGGTGCGGCGCTGGACGGTGGCGGTGCGTTTCGTAGCCATGTGTCGATGGTTTGGAGGAGAACGTTCATCTCCTCGTCGGTGCCGATGCTGATTCGCGCGAAATTGCGGGTCACGGGATGACTCGGGAAGCAGCGCACGAGGATCTTGTTGGCGCAGAGGAAATCGTAGAACGCCTTCGCAACCTCGGGCCCGGTACGGCCGGCGGCGTCGCGCGGTTCGGCGAACACGAAGTTGGTCTGCGTGGGGTACACGAACCAGCCGCGCTTCTCGGTGAGCTCGCGGCGGAAGCGATCGCGGGTGGTCCGGATCTTCGCCACGAGACCGTCGTAGTAGGCCACGTCGGCGAAGGCGGCGAGCGCGGCGGTCTGCGCGAGGCGGGAGACGTTGTAGCTGTCGCGCACGCGGTCGAGCAGGTCAATCACCTCGGCATGCGCGAGCGCATAGCCGATGCGCTGGCCGGCAAGGCAGTACGCCTTGGAAAACGAACGCGTGACACAGAGGTTCGGGTACTCGCGCACCCAGCCGGCGATGTTCGAGTCGGCGAAGAGGGCGTAGGTCTCGTCGGCGACAACCAGTCCGCGGAAGCCTTTGATCACCGCGCGCAGATCCGCCTCCGGGAAGCCGACTCCCGTCGGTGCGTTCGGCGTCGTCAGGAAGAGGATCGGCGCGTCCGACTTCACGATGGCGTCGACCGGCAACCGCATCTCGCGGGTGAACGCCACCTCTTGGACCGGCGCGCCTTCGAGCCCGATCAGCACCGGGTAGAGCGAATAGCTCGGCACCGTCCACGAGCCCGCGACCTCGGGGCCGCAGAAGACACGCACGAGGAGATTGAGGATGTCGTCACCGCCGTTGCCGATGCAGACATTCGCCGGCGCCAGCCCGTGTCGCTCGGCCACCGCGGTGCGCAACGGCGCGCTGGTCGGGTTCGGGTAGAGTCGGAGCGAGGCCCCGTCGGCGCCGATCTCGCGGCGCAGCGCCTCCACCACGCGCGGGCTCGGCGGGTAGGCGTTCTCGTTGGTGTTGAGCTTGATCCAGCCCGGTTCCTGCGGCTGCAGGCCCGGCACGTAGGCGTGCAGGGCACGGATGTGCGGCCGGGCGCGTTGGACGATGGGATTGGCGGACATGTTCTCTCGCCGAGGAGAACGGCACATTCCGCCCCAATCAACGGCCAAGTGCACCGGGGCGACGCTGGAGACCAAGGTCGACGATCCACCACCAAACCCGGTCCAAAGGACAGTGAACTGCGGCCGCCCGGTTGGGCTCGACAACCACCCCGCACACCGCGGTTCAGCCCTCGATTTCGGCGGCCAGGCGCTCGGCATCCAGCCACCAGGTGGTCTTCAACCCCTCCTGCACACGCCTGATCCAGCCTCCCTCCGCATCGAGGCACGCTGCACCTGGGATCGACACAAAGCGCCCGGGCCCGTCGGCGCCGATCAGGGCAAAGGGCCCGCGCCCCGGCGCCGCCAGCAAGACCGCGGCCACCGGAGGCGATGCCGTCG
Source organism: Verrucomicrobiota bacterium (assembly GCA_023447015.1). Classification (GTDB taxonomy): domain Bacteria; phylum Verrucomicrobiota; class Verrucomicrobiia; order Opitutales; family Opitutaceae; genus CAJCBL01. Next base: position 3,026 of record JAEXPG010000005.1, on the reverse strand, counting down.
CCGCCACACAAACCGCGGGATCCAGCAACGGCACCGGCCGGGCATCTTCCACCACCAGCCCAAGCACCCAGCGGTTGGTCCGCGGCAACGGTGTGACCGCGCCGCTCGGCAGCTCCCGCATGCCCCGCACCCACGAACGAGGCAGCAGCACCGCGAGACTTCCGCGGCGGATACACAGGGCCACCGCCCCGGGCATGAATCCCGAATTCGCCGAAACAACGGAGGCAGGTGCGATGGAGTTCATGGTGCGACGGCGACCAGGCGTTCGAATTCGGCCATCCAGGCGGCGGTGTCTCCGGCCTGCGCGGCGCCCGCCGCCGGCGTGCCGGGGAAAAACTGATAGCGATTGCCCCGCAGCGAAAAAAGCTGCTGCAAGGCGGCGTGGGGGTCGGCGATATCGCCGCTGCGCGCCGCGACGATCCGACCGGTGTGGAAGGAGACGGAACCGGCAGGCCGCCCAGCTTCGTCGAGCAACAGCTCGCCCGATTGCCCGGTCAGCCACAGCACCTGCAGAAGCTCCAGCAGGACCCGCGGCGAGCACGGGCCGCTCAGGCCGCCCGCGGTCGGCCGGTCCGTCGCCGCGGCTTCAGGCCTGATCGCGGTCGCCCGGTTCTGCATCCGCTCGGCCTCCTCGTCCCAGCCCAGCTCCTGGTAGCGGGCGGCCAAGTCCAGGTAGCCCTCGGCGTCAGGGGCCCTGCCAAGCTGCTGCTCAAGCTCGCCGAGTTCCCACAGCTGATCCACATATTCTTTCGAGTCGTTCATCGCCTGGTCGAACTGCGCCCGGCGAGCAGCTGGGAAGAGACGTTCAACCTGGAGATCGGGCACAGGGTGACCGTCCCACAGCCGCGTGCTCGGCAGCGCCCCGTCGGCGCTCATGAAGAGCTTCGGCGACAACGGCCAACTCGGCGTGCTCATCGGGATGATGCCCCGGAAACGGTCGCAGACCAACCCCACCGGTTGGTTCCAAATTGTGGCCACCACCACCACGGCATCCGGAGCGCGGGGCGCACTGCCAGGCACACCGATCAGTTCCGCCAGATTGAGCAGCGGGTATGGCCGCGCACCGTCCAGCGCCACTCCGCTCCACCAGGACGGCACCGTCGGGCCGGGCGGGGTCACCCGCAGCTCGCGGTACAGGGCCACATGGCGCACGCCTTCCAGCGGCACGGAGAAATCGCGGCCTCCGGCACTCAGCCAGAGCCAGCCGGTCAGGTTTTTTTCGTTGGCGATCATGGCGACAGAACTGGAAGCACCGCCGCCGCGAGGGCCCGGCCGATCTCGGGCAACGGGAGAACCTGCGAGGCGTGACCGCCCTCGCGCACCGCCCGCGGCATGCCATCGATGATGCTGGTGGCCTCGTCCTGTGCCCACACCGTGCCACCGGCCCGGCGGATCGCGGCCGACCCGGCGGTACCATCGTTGCCCATGCCGGTGAGCACCACACCCAGGGCGCGGGCGCCCAGCGTCATCGCCGCGCTGTCGAACAGCCGGTCGATCGACGGTACGCAATGCTCGGCCGCCCCGGCTTGGGCCAGGCGCAATGTGCCACACGAATCGAGATAGATGTGGTGTCCGCCCGGAGCGATCAGGACCACCCCGTCCTGCGGCCGATCCCCGCCCACGGCCTCGCGCACTGGGGCGCCGAGATGCCCGGCCATCTGGATGGCCAGCTCGCCGGTGAACTCCGCCGGCAGATGCTGGGCGACGACCATCGCGGGCAACGCACACCCGCGCCACTGCCGGGCCAACTGCAGCAGGGCCGCCGGGCCTCCGGTGGAACAGCCGATGAACACCACCTGATCCCCGGCGGGCGCCTTGGGGTCGATAGACGGAGCATCCGGCGCGCCGGATGAGTCCGGCCCCGAAGTCGCGCCCACCGGCCGGCGGGCGGAGCGCACCACGCGCACACGGGCCGCAATCCGCACCTTGCGCCGCAGATCGTCCGCCACCTGGCCCAGATCGAGCGAGATACCCCCGGCCGAGGGCTTCTGCACGAGATCGACCGCGCCATGTTCCAGCGCCGCGATCGCCGCCGCAGAACCACTGCTCACGAAGGAGCTCACCACCACGATCGGCCGCGGCTGGGTCCGCATGATGTGCTCGATCGCGAGCAACCCGTCCATGCGCGGCATATGGATGTCCATCGTGATGACATCGGGCCGCAGCTCGGCGGCGCGCCGGATGGCGTCGTCGCCGTCGCGCGCCGTGCCGACAATCTCGATATCCCCTTCCCGCTCCAACAGCTCGATCATCCACCGCCGCATGAACGACGAGTCGTCCACGACCAGCACCCGCAGGCGGGCCGGGCGCATGGGGGGCGCGGAAACTGGACGGGGTGCGGGCATGGCGGGTCAGGCCGCGACGGCGGTGCGCTCCATCTGTTGGGTCACGGCACTCACGAACCGCTCGCGCGAGATCGGCTTGATCAAATAGTCCGCCGCCCCGAGTTCGAAGGCGCGGTCGCGATGCTTCGCCGCATCACGCGAGGTGAGGATGACGATCGGGATGCCGGCCAGTTCGGGCTGCCGACGCATCTCGGCGATGAGTTCGAAGCCGTTGACCCGCGGCATCTCCAGATCGGAGACGACGAGCGCATAGGAGTTGGCGCGCAGTTTCTCCAGCGCATCGCTGCCGTCGGCCGCCGTGTCCACGGTGATTCCTGCCTGGGTGAGGTAGCCGGAGGCGATGTGCCGGATGATAAGCGAATCGTCCACGACCAGCACCGTGCGGGAACGAGGACGCGCCGGAAGCTCCGCGACCACCTCCGGAGCCGCCGGCTCGGGCGAAGGGGCGGCGGCCACACCGGTGGCAATCAGCCGCGGCACATCGAGGATGAAGATCACCCGACCATCGCCCGCCAGCGTCGCACCCGAGAAGTAGGGATGCCGGCCGAGCAGCGGCCCGAGCGGTTTCACCACGATGTCGAGCTTGCTCTGGATCCGATCAACGATCAACGCGGTGCGGCGATCGGCCAGGGTGAGGACGATCGCCGTGGCGGCCTGCTCCCCTCCGGGCAGTCCCAGCCG
>JAEXPG010000571.1 GCA_023447015.1 Verrucomicrobiota bacterium | reverse complement strand
ATGCCCTAGCCCAGCCGTTGCCCGTGGCCAAGCGCGATCCCGGAAGCGGGTCCCGCCCAAGTCCAAGATATTCCGCGCGCGCCCCGGAGGCTCCGCTCCTGCAGCCGTGGCGCGCAGGGCCTCGCGTTGCGCGCTTGTCGGTCGCGCCGTTTCCCGCTGACTAGCGGACATGACCGCCGCACCGCGCCAACCCGCCCGCCAGCCCTGGCCGATGTGGCCCGTCGCGGTCGCGATTGTCGTCTGCCTCGCCGGCTACACCTACCTGCGCCTCGCCTACGCCAAGCCCGGCAAACCCCACGAGCCCTTCGTCGAGAACCAGCGCCGCATCGAGTCCGACAAGCTCGCGGCCGCGGGTTGGATGCACGCCGAGGTCGCCTACGAGGCCATGGTCGAGATCCCCGCCGCGGCAGCCGCGGTGCGCACGCTGATCATCCGCCCCGAGGCGGTCGAGGAGCTGCGCGGCCTCTCCGCCGAGAATTGGCATCTGCCGGTCGAATACACCGTGCTCGCCGTACCCGCCAGCGGCACCGGCGGACGCGACACCTCCCTGAGTTTCCAGGCCGAACTCGACCAGGCCCGCGCGCACATCGTCGCATTCGACCTCTACCGGAAAGGGAACGCCGTCGTGCTGATCCCGCGCTGGGAGTCCTACCCCGAGGAGCTCACCCCGCGCCGCCCGCGCGCCTCGGGCAATCTCACCATCCCCGCCACCGCCCTTCCGGCCGGGACCTATCAGGTGACACTGCCCGCGCTTCGGCAGTCGAGCCAGTGGGACCTTGTCGTCGCCGCACCGGAGCAGGCGAAATAGCCGGAACCTTCGCACCCTGCGCTACCCGACACCACGACTGCGGCAGTGACGGTCGCTCCGCCGGTCGCCGGTGCGGCGTCGGTTCCGCCAACCATCCCCGTACCGTTTGCACTCCCGGCTTCGCCGGAGATCTTCGCACCCTTTGGAAATTTTTGTTGGCAAGCGCACCGCAGCCCGACAAATCAACCGCTCCGTTTTCGCCAGAGTAGCTCAGTGGTAGAGCAGGGGACTCATAAGCCCTTGGTCGGCAGTTCAATCCTGCCCTCTGGCACCACTTTTGGAGAACGACCTGCGCAAGCCGGTCGTTCTCCTTTTTTGTGCGCCTTTCCGGTGGGAAGCACACCACGCCTCCCGGTCGGGCCACAGGCCACCCCGGCGGGCAAAGCCCCGGGCGAACCGTTTGCATTCGCCGCCCGGAGTCGGGTCCCGGTCCAGATCGCAACAGACCGGCGGCTCCGTCGCTCCCGCTGCAGGCCCGGCCCGAGGCCGAACCCGCCACCATCGCTCACTCGAGCGGAGCCTCGGCGCGCTGCTTGGCCTCCTCGGTGAGGGTCTTGAAATCCTCCTCGTCGAGGATCGCTTCGGCCGCCAACTGGAAGGCCTCGAGGAAGCCCTGCGCCGCCCCACCCTTCAGCCCCTCCTGCGCGGACTCGCGGATGTTGGCCACGACCTCCGCCGGCAGACGCTCCTCGGCCACCTGCATGAACAGGAAGCGCGAGCTGTGGTGGCGCCGCGCCGGCTTGGTGCGGATCGCCGGCTGCGGGATCGGTTTCCCGGCCTCGCCGTACAGGCGGATGTTCACCGCATTGATGGCCTTCTGCGCCTCGTTCCAGAGCGTCTGGAGAAACGCGAAATCGCCCGGCAGCGGATGCGTGTGCTGTGTCGGCCAGTCGCGCACCGCGAAGATGAACTTCAACAGCTCCTGCCGATACACGAAATCGGTCTGCGTCGTCTGCACCGGCAACTTCATCGACGCCAGTCCCGACGAAAGCCGGGCGGTCGACGGAATCGGCTTCGGCACGGCCGACGGAGTCGGGATCGCCGGCTTGACGGGGGCCGCCGCAGCAGGTTTGGCGGTCGGCGGCAGGACCTGGGCGACGGGGGCGGCGGCGGCGGCCGGCTTCGCGGCCGGCACGGGAGCCGGGGAGGCCGCTGGAGCCTCGGAAGCGGCAGGAGTCGCGGCGGCCGGAGCGGCTCCCGACTGGGACTTCAGAAACGCCGTGAGCGTCTCCACTTCCTTCGCCGTGGGTTCGACGTATTGGTTGGCGATGCGGCTCAACCGGGTCGGTTCGATGCCCACCTGGCGGGCGGTTTCCGTCAAAGCGCGAGCCTTGCGCTTTTCGGCCAATGCTGAGAGCAGCCAGTCGTCCATGGAAGTAGTGTTTGGAAGTCGCCGTTTAGGATAGTCCTTTTGGCGGAGCCTTCCGTCATGGGCCAAAACGCTCCCGCCGGTCAACCTAAACGACAACTTTCCGGCCAACTTGAACCGAAAAACACGTCGCCGCCGCCCCGGTTTGCCAAATCCCCGGTGCTTGCCACGCTCCGCGCCATCACTCCGATGAAACGCCTCTGCCGTCTCCTCGCCCTCGCCCTGCTTTGCGCTTTCGCCGCCGCCGCGCACGCCGCCCCGCTCGACGACGCCGGCCGCGCCTTCCTCGCCGCCTACGAGAAGATCCGCACCGCCCTCGCCGCCGACGACATCACCGCCGCCCGCGCCGCCGCCCTCGCCCTGCCCGAAGCGAAGACCATCGCCGACGCCGACTCTCTCACCTCCGCCCGCAAGGCCTTCAAGGAGCTCAGTGTCAAGG
>JAEXPG010000484.1 GCA_023447015.1 Verrucomicrobiota bacterium | reverse complement strand
GCGCGCCCGGTTCGTCGCCCGTGGTTTTCCGGGGCCGCCTTCGACGACGAGGCGGATGGAGTCGAGGCGGAGCCGGGATTGGGCGATGGCTTCGGTGGTGCGCTCGATGCGATCTTGGGCAAGGGCGACCTCGGCGGGACGCACGTGGTCGTTGACCTTGCTCAGGTCGACGAGGCGTTGGAGTTCGGCCCCGAGCGTCGCGCGGGCGCGCTCCCGGGCGGACCTGCGCAGCTGCTCCGCCGTCGGTTCGGCGTGCGCGGTGGCGGCGTCGACCAGCGACTTGAGCAGGTCGGGCGTGACATGGGGCTGCTCGAGGAAACGCAGCAGCGCGTGCTCGGGGGTGTCGTCGTGCAGCGGGCCGGAAGGACGTTCGGTGGTTCGGTCCTCGCCGCGCAGGTCGACCACGACACGGATCGGCGAGGGAGGCAGGAACTGGTCCACGTGCCACCGCGCCTCGGCGACGGTCTCGAGCACAAAGACCGCCTCGAGGTAGAGGCCGGGCTCGTCGCCGGGCACGAGCGCGAACGCCGTGGTGCCGCGCGGGGAGTGCAGCAGGAGGTCGAGCGTGTCGCGCACGAGCGGATGGTCGCGGGAGACAAACGGGAGGTCTTCGCGGTTGAGCGCGCGCGCGCGGTCGAAGGTGATCAATGCGCCCTCGTGCGGCACGCCGGGGATCGCCTCGATGTAGGCGTGGCTCGGGTCGAGGAAGAGGTCGCCGCCCTCGTGGTCGGTGATGCGCACACCGAAATGGTCGAGCAGTTCCGGCAGCAGCCGCCGGATCAGGAGGTCGGCATCGAGGCGCTGGATCTCGTCGACCAGGCCCTGCGCGACGCCGCGGTCGAAGGAGGCGAGCTCGAGCAGGCGGTCGCGGCCGCGCTGGAGACGTTTGCGCAGGTCGTGGCGGAACGCCGCGGTCTCGGCGACGAGCGTGGCGAGTTCGGCGCGATGGGCCTCGGGTTTGGCGCCGAAGGCGACGGCGAGCTCCAGCAGACGCGGACGGAACTGCGCCTCGTACTCGGCGCCGCCATGGAGCGGGGCGGCGAAGGCGTCGAGGCCATGGTGGTACCACTCGACCACGCACTCGTTGGCGCTGCCGACGAGGTGGGGCACGTGGATGTGGATCGTCTGCTTCTGGCCGATGCGGTCGAGGCGGCCGATCCGTTGCTCGACCAAGCCGGGGTTGAGCGGCAGGTCGAAGAGCACGAGGTGGTGCGCAAACTGGAAGTTGCGGCCCTCGCTGCCGATCTCGGAACAGAGGAGGATGCGCGCGCCCTCCGGCTCGGCGAACCACGCGGCCTGGCGGTCGCGCTGCACGAGCGGCAGGCCCTCGTGGAAGAGTCCGGTCTTCACGTTGATCCGCTCCTGCAGTGCGGCGGCGATGGCGGCTACCTTGCGTTGCGAGCGGCAGATCAGGAGGACCTTCGCGGTGCGGTGCTTGCGGAGAAAATCGGCGAGCCAGTCGATCCGTGGGTCGTCCTTGAACGAGTGACGGATGTCGGCTTCGCGGCCGGTTTCCTCGGCTTCCAGCTCGTGGGCGACGCGGGCGAGCAGCGTGGCGTCGGCGCCCTCGAGTGGGACGGGGCAGAACTTGCGCTTGGGAAACCCGCTCATCGCGCTGCGGGTGTTGCGGAACATCACGCGGCCGGGGCCGTGCTGGTCGACAAGCGTGCGCAGCAACTCCTCTCGCGCGCCGGGCGCGGCGGTGTCGAGCGCTGCGAGGTGGCGGGCGAGGGTCTCGGGGGCGCGGGCGAAGATCCGGCCGAGCGTGGCGCGGTCCCGCGCGGAGAGCGGCTTGGCGTCGAGCAGATGCTCAGCGACGGTGGCGACCTCGGCGTAGCGGTCGGCCTCGGCGAGATAGGCTTCGAAGCTCGAGTAGCGGTCGGGATCGAGCAGGCGGAGGCGCGCGAAGTGGCCTTGCGGGCCGAGTTGGTTCGGCGTGGCGGTGAGCAGGATCAGGCCGGGCGTCTGGCGCGCGAGCCGCTCGACCAACGCGTAGCCAGGACTCACCGACTCGGGTGCCCACGCGAGGTGGTGCGCCTCGTCGACAACGACCACGGCCCAACCGGCGGCGACGGCCTGGTCGCCGCGGGCGGAGTTCTCGGCGAGGAAGGCCGTGCTGCAGAGCGCGAGTTGTTGCGCGAGGAAGGGATTGCCGTCGGGTTCACCCGCCTCAGCGGCGGCGCAGCGCGCCTCGTCGAGGATGCTGCACCAGAGGTTGAAGCGACGCAGCAGCTCGACGAACCACTGGTGGACGAGCGCCTCCGGCACGAGCACGAGCACGCGTTGCGCGCGGCCGACGGCCAGCAGGCGCTGCACGATGAGGCAGGCCTCGATGGTTTTGCCGAGACCGACCTCGTCGGCCAACAGTACGCGCGGCACCGGGCGCGCGGCGACTTCACGCAGGATGAAGAGCTGGTGCGGAATGAGGTCGATGCGGCCGCCGAGGCAGCCGCGCAGCGGCGACTGGCGGAGCGTCGTCTGCGCCTGCAACGCACGGTAACGGAGATCGAAGACGGTGCTTTCGTCGCTCTGGCCGGAGAGGAGCCGCGCGGTCGGCAGCGTGGCGCCAGCGAGGTCGGAGAGGGCGTCCTCGCGCACGCGGTGGCCGCCGCCGCCATAGACGAGCAGACCGCCTTCCTCGGCCACGGACTCGACCACGAAACGCTCGCCCCCGCGCGTGACGGCGGTCTCGCCGGCATGCAATTGCACGCGCTTCAGAACAGGCGTGGCGCGGGCGTAGATCCGCTTTTCGCCGGTCGCGGGAAACTCGACGGTGATGTGCGCCGCATCGAGA
>JAEXPG010000481.1 GCA_023447015.1 Verrucomicrobiota bacterium | reverse complement strand
GTCTTGTAGGGGGCGCCGCCGTGGGCGATGACGCCGGTCCAGAGCGAGGACAGGAACCAGCCGCGGTGCTGGTCGCTGCCCTCGACATAGAGATCGGCGGGCCACTGCGTGGTGCCCTGCTGCCGTTTGAGCACGGCGGCGTGCGACGAGCCGGAGTCGATCCAGACGTCGAGCGTGTCGCGGCCGCAGGTGAGCTTGTCGGCGCTCGGCCAACCGGCCGGGAGCGCAACACCCTCAAGCAGCTGCGCGGGCGTGGCATCGTACCAGAAGTTGGAGCCGCGTTCGGCGATCTTGGCGGCGACGGCGCGGATGACGCCCGCGTCGAGGTAGGCGTTCTTCTGCTCGTCGTAGAAGGCCGGGATCGGCACGCCCCAGGTGCGCTGGCGGCTGATGCACCAGTCGGGGCGGGCCTCGACGGCGCCGCGGATGCGCTTCTCGCCGGACTCGGGCACCCAGGCGACATTGCCGATCTCGGCCGACGCCTTGGTGCGCGCGGAGGAGCCGGATGACATCGCCTTGTCGAGCGAGACGAACCACTGGTCGACGGCGCGGAAGATGATCGGGGTCTTCGAGCGCCAGCAGTGCGGATAGCTGTGCTCGAGATTCTTGGACTTCACGAGCGCGCCGAGCGCCTCGAGCTTCTTGACGACGTTGAAGTTCGCCGGCGAGGTCCGCTTCTTCTCCAGCATCTCGACGGTCTCGAGGGTGGAGAGGCCGACGAGGTCGGCCGGCACGCGACCGTCGTCGACGTAGCAGCCGTTGTCGCCGACCGGGCAGTAGATCTCGAGCTTGTAGCGCAGGCCGGTCTGGTAGTCGTCCTGGCCGTGGCCGGGCGCGGTGTGGACGCAGCCGGTGCCGCTCTCGGTCGTGACGTAGTCGGCGAGGACGATCGGCGAGGCGCGGTCGATGAAGGGGTGGCGGGGCTGGAGGCCCTCGAGCTCGGCGCCGCGCACCTTGCGCAGGACCTCGAAGGTGCCTTCGAGTCCGCAGTCGGCGGCGAACTTCTCCAGCATGTCCGCCGCGACGACGAAGATCTCCGCGCCGAGGCGGGCGAAGACGTAGTCGAGCTCGGGGTGGACGGCGATGGCGAGGTTGGCTGGGAGCGTCCACGGCGTGGTCGTCCAGATCACGACGCTCGCCGGCACGCCGGCGGGCAGGGTGAACTTGGCGCCTTCGGCGGCGGGCAGCGCGAAGCGCACCCAGATGGAGAGGCTGCGGTGGTCCTTGTACTCGATCTCCGCCTCAGCGAGCGCGGTCTCGAAGGGGATTGACCAATAGACGGGCTTCTTGCTGCGGTAGACGAGGCCCTGCTCGACGAAGCCGGCGAAGGTGCGGAGGATGTCGGCCTCGAACGCGGGTGCCTTCGTCTTGTACTCGTTTTTCCAGTCCGCGAGGACGCCGAGGCGCTTGAACTGCCTGGTCTGCGTGGCGATCCAGGTCTCGGAAAAGGCGTCGCAGCGTTGGCGCAGCTCGGCGGTGGTGAGCGTCTCCTTCTTCGCCTGGATCTCGCGGGAGACCTTCTGCTCGATCGGCAGGCCGTGGCAGTCCCAGCCGGGCACGTAGGGCGTGCGGTGACCGCGCATCGAGCGGTAGCGCAGCGTGATGTCCTTGAGCGTCTTGTTCAGCGCGGTGCCGATGTGGACGTCGCCGTTGGTGAAGGGCGGACCGTCGTGCAGAACGAAGGCGGGGCCGGCGGCGTTGCGGCGCTGGATGCGTTCGTAGAGGCCAAGTTTCTCCCAGTGGGACACCCGTTGCGGCTCACGCCCCACGAGGTTGGCCCGCATGGGGAAATCGGTCTTGGGGAGGTTGAGGGTGTCTTTCAAGTCGTTGGCCATGCCGAATAAAAGGCGCCCGAGGGTAGGGGGGGCGACTTTTGAGTCAAGGGGAGAGCCCGGGTTTTCCTGCCGCGATTTTCCGAGGGGAAAATGCGGGTGCCTGGACGCGCCGGAACCGCGCGGTGCGGCGGGCGGTCGGGGGGCCGAAAACAAGGCGCCCGACCGGAGCGGATCCGGTCGGGCGCGAGGCGGGAGGTCCCGCGAAGGGGGGCGGACTTCGGCGTCAGATCTTGCCGGCCTTGCGGGCTTCGATCAGGCGGTAGAAGTCGATGAAGAGCGGAGCGGCGTCGTTCAGGCCGGGGGCGGCCGCGGGGTGGTACTGCACGGAGAAGACCGGGAGCGTCTTGTGGCGCAGGCCCTCGACGGTGCCGTCGTTGAGGTTGATCTCGGTGACGAGCGCGCCGGCCTTCTCGAGCGACTGCGGGGCGGCGGCGAAGCCGTGGTTCTGCGAGGTGATCGAGACCTTGCCCGTCTCCAGATTTTTCACCGGCTGGTTGCCGCCGCGGTGGCCGAACTTCAGCTTGAAGGTGCTGGCGCCGAGGGCGTGGGTGATCATCTGGTGGCCGAGGCAGATGCCGAAGGTCGGGTAGTGCGGGAGCAGGTCGCGCACGGTGCCGTGCACGTACTGCAGCGCGGCCGGGTCGCCGGGGCCGTTGGAGAGGAAGACGCCGTCGGGGGCGAGCTCCTTGACCTGTGCGGCGGTGGCGGTGGCCGGGAGGACATAGACCTCGAAACCGTGGCGCACGAGTTTGCGGAAGATGGTGTGCTTCGCGCCGAAATCGAAGGCGGCGATCTTGAACCGCTTCTCCGGGATCGGGAAGGCGCCGAGCGAGGTGCCGACGGGCAGGTAGGCGACGTTGGTCGGGTCCTTGGGATCCCAGACGAAGGACTTCGCGCAGGTGACATCCTTCACGTAGTCGGCGCCGACGATGCTCGCGCGGGAGCGGGCGCGGGCGACGGCGTCGGCGTCGGAGAGCTCCTCGGTGGAGAGGCAGCAGCGCATGGCGCCGTCGACGCGGAGCTTCTTGGTGATGGCGCGGGTGTCGACGTCCTGGATGCCGGGGATGCCGTGCTTCAGGAGGTAGTCGTGCACGCTCAGGCGGCTGCGCCAGTTGCTCGTGATCGGGCTGAGCTCGCGGACGACGAAACCGGCGACCTGCGGACGGGCGGACTCGTCGTCCTCGGGGCTGATGCCGTAGTTGCCGATCTGCGGCGCGGTCATCGTGACGATCTGGCCGAAGTACGAGGGATCGGTGAGGATCTCCTGGTAGCCGGTCATGCTGGTGTTGAACACCGCTTCGCCGGCGATGGTGGC
>JAEXPG010000116.1 GCA_023447015.1 Verrucomicrobiota bacterium | reverse complement strand
AAGGAGGTGCATGTCGGTCGGCATCGAACTGAGACCGAGCGCCTCGGGGCCCAGGACGACAAACGCGGGGATGCCGATCTCGGTCTGTGCCGGCGGCGCGGCGGGGATGATGGTTGTTTCGGCGCGGCCGGCCGGGACGAGAGAGCACAGCAGCGCCGCGAGCAGGAGCGATCGCCCGATGGCGGCGACTGTCACGCGAGTCCGGGTAGCGGACGTGGACGTTTTCATGATCGCAAGGGGTTGGTGGGCCGACCGGGGCCGGAGGTTGCGCTCGGGGCGCGCAGGAACCGGTCGAGGACACTGCTGACGCTCTCGGGCGTCAGCGGTTTGGAGACATAGTCGTCCATGCCGGCGGCGAGGCAGGTCTCGCGGTCGCCGGAGAGCGCGTTGGCGGTCATCGCGACGATGGCGATCCGGCGGGAGAAGCCGGGGGCGGCTTCCGCCTCGGCATGCCGGATGGCGCGGGTGGCCTCGAGACCGTCCATGATCGGCATCTGGACGTCCATCAGCACCAGGTCGAACGGCTCGCGGCGGAGCGCGTCGATGGCCTCCTGGCCGTTGGTGACGAGGGTGGCGGTATGGCCGATGCCCTTGAGGAAGCGGAGGGCGACCTTCTGGTTCACCGGATTGTCCTCGGCCACCAGGATGCGGGCGGCGCGGGTCGGCGCGGCGGGTTCCTCGGGGGAGGCGGGGGCGGAGCGTGTGGCGGGGGTGCCGGTGGCACCGGCGGCGAGGGCCCGCTGGAGCAGGTCGCGCAGGCGGGATTCGGAGATGGGTTTGAACTCGCAGGCGAAGATGTCGCGCGCCCGCAACTCCTCGATGGGCGGTCGCTCGTCCTGCGAGGTGAGCAGGACCAGCGCGGGGGTGCTGAACGAGGGGGTGGCGCGGATGTCGCGTGCGAGATCGAGTCCGTCGGCGACCGGCATCTGGTGGTCGAGCAGCACCAGCTCATACGGCGAGCGGGCCGTGGCGGCGCGGGCGAGCTCCTGCAGGGCAGCGGCAGCGGAGTCGACGCAGGCGTGGGGAAGACCCCAGCGCCGCAGGATGTGGTGGAACACCTTGCGGTTGGTGGCGTTGTCGTCGACGACAAGCACGCGCCGATCCGCCAGTTCGGCGGGCGGGACGGGCGCCGGGGCCGGCGCGGCGGCCGGAGCGAGCGGGATGGTGAACCAGAACAACGAGCCCTCGCCCGGCGTGCTCACGACGCCGATCTCGCCGCCCATCATCTCGACCAGCCGCCGGCAGATCGCGAGGCCGAGGCCGGTGCCGCCGAAACGGCGCGTGGTGGAGTTGTCGGCCTGGACGAAGCGCTGGAAGAGGTGGGCCTGGCGCTCGGGCGGGATCCCGATGCCGGTATCCTGGACCTCGATGCGGAAGTGCAGGCCGCCCGGGTGCGGTTGGGGCGGGATGAGCCGCAGGACGATCTCGCCGCGCTCGGTGAACTTGATCGCGTTGCCAATCAGGTTGAGGGCGATCTGGCGCAGGCGCACCGGATCGCCGCGGACCAGGCGGGGCGCCCCGGGGTCGTAGGCGAGGACGAGCTCGAGGCCCTTCTTGCGGGCCTGAGCGGAGTGGAGCTCGAGGGAACGCTCGAACTGCTCGTGGAGGTCGAAGTCGACCTGCTCGAGGACGAGGCGGCCGGCCTCGATCTTGGAGAAGTCGAGCACGTCGTTGATGACGCCCAGCAGGGTCTCGCCGGAGAAGATGAGGGTGTCGACGAGGTCCTTCTGCTCGGCGGCGAGCCGGGTGCCGAGGAGGAGATGGCCCATGCCGATGACACCGTTGAGCGGCGTGCGGATCTCGTGGCTCATGTTCGCCAGGAACGCGCTCTTGGCGCGGTCGGCCGCCTCGGCGGCCTCCTTGGCGGCCTGCAGTTGGTCGTTGGCGGCGCTCAGCTTGGTGTTGGCGCCGTGGAGCTCGAGCGTGCGCTGGGTGACGCGGGTCTCGAGGTCGCCCGCGAGCTCGCGGTAGCGTTCCTCGCTGGCGGCGAGGTCGGCGGCCTTGCGCTCGGTCTCGGAGATCTGGGCACAGAGGCGGGTGTTGCTCTCGTTGAGCTCGGCGGTGCGCACGCCGACCAGGCGCTCGAGCCGGATCTTCTCCCGGCGTTCGAGGATCGAGGCGAGCCAGGCGATCGCGCCGATCACGGCGACGGCGGCCAGGCCGTAGATGAGATAGGCCGCGGTCGAGCGGTACCAGGGGGGCCGGATGGTGAAGTCGATGCGAGCCTCGGTGCCGACGCGGGGGCCGGACGATGGGCGCACGTGGAAGATGTAGCGGCCCTCCTTGAGCTGGCTGAAGGAGGCCGAGCCGACGGCGCCGGTCGGGGTCCAGTTCTGCTCGGTGCGGTTGCCGATCCCCTCGAGGAGGATCTCGAAGGTGACGGGGGTGGTGAAGGGGTTGGCCGGACAGGCGAAACGGAACGAGAGGGAGTTGTCGGAGAAGGGGAGTTCCCCGAGCGAGGCGCCCGGGTTGAGCGCATGGCGGTGGGAGGAGACGAACTGGACCGCGGTGACCAGGGCGCGAAGCGGCTGGATGGGCGGGGCGGGTGTGCGCGGGTCGTAGCGCATGAGCCGCTTGCGATCGAGCATCCACATGACGCCGTTCTCCTCGGCGGTGAAGTCGTAGGGGCCGAATCCGGGCAGGATCAGGCGCAGGCGTTCGGACTCGGGCAGGGCGGGGTCGAGGACCTGCATCGTGCCGGCCGTGCTGAACCAGATGCGGCCGAGGGGATCGCGCAACGGTCGGCCGTAGCTGTTGCGCATCTCGGGGAATTTCCGGAGGAAATCGTGGTCGTCGACGAAGTAGCCGGTGGCCGCGTCGAAACGGACGACCCGGTTGGGCAGATTGATGCGGGCGATGCCGTCGACGACGAACAGCTGCACCCAGCCGTCGGCGAGGCCCTCGCCCGAGGTGAAACGACGGAATTCCGGCGGGCGGCCCGGCGTGAAGCGCACGCGGCCGGCGAGGTTGGTGCCCAGTTCGAGCCAAAGGTCGCCGGCGGCATCGAGCACATGGTTGTAGGCGTTGCCCAACTCCGGCGTGGGGACGCGATGGACCGAGAGCCCGTCCGGTGTGGGGGTGAGCCAGCCCATCTCGCCGCGGGCGACGAAGAACCACCCTTCCTCGGTGGGCGGGCAGATCCCGATCCGGGCGTTGGCGACGGCGGTCACGACCGTGCGCCAACCCGCGTCGGTGCGTTCGTGGATGCCGGTCTCGTCGGAGCAGAAGAGCCGGTCGGCGATCACCCCGGCGTGGAAGAAGGCGCGCCCGGGAGGGGTGTCGTCCTCGAAGTTCACGAGGCGGTCGTCCTTGTCGTAGCCGCCGCGCAAAATCCGGCTTTCGCTCATGATCCAGAGCCGGCCCTTGAGTCGGATCAGGGTGGCGAAGTTGAGACCGGTGGGGACGAGGGGGGAGAAGTTGGAGAACGGCGAGGGATACTCCATGCGGGCGATGCCCTCGTTGAGCAGCGCCCAGAGGACGCCGTCGGGGGTGTGGAGGAGTTGGCGCACGCGCGCGAGCCGGTGGTCGAGCGTGCGGTCGAGTGCCTGCTGGATCTTTCCCTCGCGGTTGAAGATGACGATGCCGGCGGTGTCCACGGCGGCGGCGAAGACCCCGGGGCCGAGGTGGCGGAGGTCGTTGATGCGCGCGGTCGGTCCGATCAGTCCCTGGATCGGGAAGGGGCGGAGCGTGGTGCCGTCGAAGATCCTCAGCCCAGTGCCGGCGGTGCCGACGAGGAGCTGTCCGGGGGCGAGCTCCACGGAGCAGGTGATGCTGTCCACTGCGCCGGTGGTGGGCGGAGGCAGACGGATGGTCCGGCCGGATCGGTAGTCGATGCGAGAGAGCTGACCGGTGGTCGAATCGCTCAGATAGGTCGTCGATCCGAGTTCGAAGATGCTGTCGATGCTGCCGGCCTGTTCGATGATGCGCGGTGCGGCGCCGGGTCTCCACAGGACGAGCGAACCGCTGCCGTACCAGGCCCAGGTGTCGCTGATCGCGGTGATTCCGGGCGGCACCACGCTGCTGCCCCCGCCGACCTGCTCCAGGCTGGCGACCGTGTTGTAGTGCCAGTTGCCATCGGCTCCGAAACCGATGCGGGCGAACTTGCCCTCGATGCCCGCGTAGATGCTGCCGTCGGTGTCGACGGCGACCTTGGCGCCGATGTAGTTCTCGTCCTTCTCGATGCGCCGGTAGGTCTCCCAGCGGATGCTGTCGCCCAGGACCAGTTCGCGCTGCCCGACGACGAGCAGGCGTCCGTCGGGCATGAGATGGATGTCGGTCGGGGCGGAGCTCAGCCCGAGCGATTCCGGTCCAAGGACGACGAAGGACGGCACGCCGAACTCGATCTGGCCGGAGGGTGCGGCGGGGATCTCGGCGTGACCGGTCCACGGATGCACGCCCCCCAGGACGACCAGTGCGGTCGCGAGCAGTCGAGGCAGGCTGCGCCGGTGCCGTTGCCGGGAAGGCGTCGGAGGGGAATACATATCCGGTGTGGACGGATTCATCGGCTGCTTGGCCGGGGATTTGAGCTGGAACCGAGGGCGTGTCGGCCAGGTCCGGTGCGCGGGGGGACCGGCGGTGTCACGTGACCTTCTTCGCGGCCCGGGTTGGCAGGAGTCGGTCGAGGACGGCGCTCACGCTCTCGGGTGTGAGCGGCTTGGCGACGTAGTCGTCCATGCCGGCGGCGAGGCAGATCTCGCGGTCGCCGGAAAGGGCGTTGGCGGTCATGGCGACGATGGCGATGTGGCGGGTGAACCCCGGGAGCGCATCGGCCTCCGCCTGGCGGATGGCACGCGTCGCTTCCAGCCCGTCCAAGACGGGCATCTGGACATCCATGAGGACGAGGTCGAACGATTCCTGGCGCAGGGTCTCGATGGCCTCGGCCCCGTTGGCGGCGAGGGTGACCTCGTGACCGAGACCCTTGAGGAAGCGGAGCGCGACCTTCTGGTTCACGGGGTTGTCCTCGGCCACGAGGATGCGCGCGGAGCGGGCGACCGGCGCGGGCGGTTGGGGCGCTGTCGACCGTGCTTCCAACCGGGCGGCATCGACGGAGCCGAGTGTCCGCTCGATGAGGTTGCGCAGGTGGGCCTCGGTGATCGGTTTGAACTCGCAGGCGGAGATGCCCCGGTCGCGCATCACTTCGGCCGGCGGGCGCTCATCCTGCGACGTCAGCATCACCATCGCGGGGCGCCCGAGGGCCGGGGCGCAGCAGATGGTGCGGGCGAGATCGAGCCCGTCGACCTCCGGCATCTGGTGGTCGAGGACGACGAGCTCGTAGGGCTCCCGGGCATCGGCGGCTCGGGCCAGCTCCGTCATCGCGGCGACGGCGGAGTCGACGCAGATGTGCCGCAATTTCCAGTGTTGGAAGGTATGGTCGAAGACCTTGCGGCTGGTGGCGTTGTCGTCGACGACGAGGACCCGGCGACCGGCCAGGCCCGTCGGCGGGATGGTTGCCGGCGCGGGTGCGACCGGGGCGGCAAGGGGCACGGTGAACCAGAAGGTGGAACCCTGGTTGGGGACGCTGACGACGCCGATCTCGCCCCCCATCAGCTCCACCAGGCGGCGGCAGATGGCCAGTCCGAGCCCGGTGCCGCCGAAGCGGCGCGTCGTGGAGCTGTCGGCCTGGGAGAAACGTTGGAAGAGGTTGGCCTGGTGCTCGGGCGGGATGCCGATGCCGGAGTCCTGCACCTCGACCCGGATGCGGAAGCCGGCGTCCGTCGGCTGGAGGCAGACGCGCAGGACGACCGCGCCCTTCTCGGTGAACTTGATCGCGTTGCCGATGAGGTTGAGGGCGATCTGGCGCAGGCGCACGGGATCGCCGCGGAAACGGCGCGGGACGTCCGCGGGATAGTCGAGGATGAGGTCGAGGTTCTTCTTGCGGGCCAGACCGGCCTGGAGCTCGAGGGAACGCTCGAATTGCTCGTGGAGGTCGAAGTCGACCTGCTCGAGGACGAGGCGGCCGGCCTCGATCTTGGAGAAATCGAGCACGTCGTTGATGACGCCCAGCAACGTGTCGCCGCTGAAGATCAGCGTGTCGACGAGGTCCTTCTGGTCGGGGCCGAGATTGGTGCCGAGGAGGAGGTGGCCCATGCCGATGACGCCGTTGAGCGGGGTGCGGATCTCGTGGCTCATGTTCGCCAGGAACGCGCTCTTGGCCTTGTCGGCCGCCTCCGCCGCCTCCTTGGCCGCCTGCAGCTGCGTGTTGGCGGAAGCCAGCTCGGTGGTGCGGGCCGCGACCCGTTGCTCGAGATCGGCGGCGAGGTCGCGGTAGCGCTCCTCGCTTGCCGCCAAGGCGGTGGCCTTGGTCTCGGTGGCCTCGATCTGCACGGTGAGCCGGGCGTTGCTTTCGCGCAGCTCGCTCGTGCGGACTTCGCCGACGCGGGCGAGGCGCCGCTTCTCGCGGCGCTCGAGGAACGAGGAGGTCCAGGCGATGCCACCGATGAGCGTGAGGAGGGAGAGCGCGTAGGCGCCATAGGCGGCGGTGGTGCGGTACCATGGCGGCAGAATGGTGAAACGCAGCTGTGCGGCTGAGCCGATCTCGGTGCCGATTTGCGGGCGGACGTGAAGAGTGTAGCTGCCTTCGCTGAGTCGGCTGAAGGTGGCGAGGCCGGAGGCGCCGACCCGAACCCAGTCGGTGTCGGTTTTGCGGTCGGAGAGGGAGAGTCGCGGCGCGAACGAGACCGACGCATTGTGCGGTGTGCCGGGGGCGCAGAAGTGGACGGCGAGGGAATTCGCGGCGTAGGGAATCGGTGCGATGTGGCCGTCGGTGGGGAAGAGCGTCCGGTTGTCGGCGAGCAGTTGGACCCGGCTGATCACCGTTTTCAGCGGCGGCGGCGGGGAGGTGGGCATGGCGGGATCGTAGCGGACGAGGAAATTGCCCCGGTGCAGCCAGACGACGCCGTCGTCCTGAATGAAGAAGTAGTAGGGACGGAGGCCGTAGAGATCGGGCACGTCGAGCTTGATCGGGCGGCGCCCGGACTCGTCGAAGACCTGGACGGCGGCATTGGCCATGATCCAGAAGCGGCCGCGGGCGTCGTTGGCCGGCCGGCCGGCGATACCGGGGTTGAGGCCGGGGAAGCGCGCGTCGAATTCCTCGTCGAAAACGAACCGGTCGGAGGCGGGGACGTGGCG
>JAEXPG010000452.1 GCA_023447015.1 Verrucomicrobiota bacterium | reverse complement strand
GCGGGCGAGTGACAAAGCGGTGCGGCGCGCGTCGCGGCGGAGAGGGGGCGGGGCGCGCACGCGGGGGGGGAAGCGGCGCCGTGCCGGTGTGCCGCGCCGATGCCGCCGCAGCCCGCGGGGCGCGGAGTGCAGCTTCTCAGTGGTGTTCGCCGCGTGTACTTTCCGCTTTCCGGAGTCCCGGGTGGAATAATCAGGCATGACATTGGCGGGCAGAGGGATAGCACGGAGCTTCGTCATCTATTCTAACGTCTTGGCAAGCGCGGGGTTTTCCTTCAAATCGCACACCGTAGCCTCCCGCCGTCTGACACTCTCAACTGCATTAACGGGATCAAATTCGGCTACCCCA
Source organism: Verrucomicrobiota bacterium (assembly GCA_023447015.1). Classification (GTDB taxonomy): domain Bacteria; phylum Verrucomicrobiota; class Verrucomicrobiia; order Opitutales; family Opitutaceae; genus CAJCBL01. The sequence continues at coordinate 12,858 of JAEXPG010000452.1, read as the reverse complement.
CCTCCGATGACGACCCCTCGAAAGTCACCCCGTATCCGCTCAACCACTGGAACGTCCAAGGAGGTCGCCATGGTTTCCCCTGTATCCGCCCCGGCCGAGCCCGCCGCCACCACCGTGGCCGAGCCGAAGAAGCGCGCTGTCACGATCAAGGACATCGCGAAGGTCGCCGGCGTCCATTTCACGACCGTTTCCCTCGCCCTGCGCGACCATCCCAGCCTGTTGCCGGCGACGAAGGCGCGTATCCGCGAGGTCGCGGACAAGATGGGCTACGTGCCCAACGCGGTCTTCTCCGCGCTCACCCATTTCCACCTCAACGGCCGGGTTCGCGCCGCGGCACCGCGGGTCGCCTACCTCATCAACCACCCGCTCGACCAGGGCGCGGCGCTCTACCGCCCGCAGCAGCAGATCCTCGACGGGGCGCGCGAGCAGGCGCGGGTGCTCGGCTACGAGCTCGAGGTCGTGACGGTCGGCGTGGAGGGCAACGAGAGCCTGCGGCTCGACGCCTTCCTCAAGGAGCAGAACATCACCGGCGTGGTGCTGGCCGCCTTCGATCCGGGCTTCGCCCCGGTCACGCTCGACTGGGACGAGTACAGCATCGTGAAGATCGACTCGCTGCACATGGACCCGCCCGCGCCGGTCGTCGGCAGCGACCACCGGCAGGACGTCCGCCTCGCGTTCCAACGGTTGCGCGCCCTGGGCTACCGCCGGGTTGGACTGGCGATCGGCCGCGCCGACGAGGACGCCACCGAGCGCCTCTACACCGCGGGCTACCTCCTCGAGCAGGGCGCGCTCCCCGCCGAGGAGCGGATCCCGGAACTGCTTTTTCCCTACAACTGCTCCATGGCGCAGGCCGGCGAGCTGCTGCGCAACTGGATCCGGTCGCACCGGGTCGACGCCGTGATGTGCAACTGGTCGGTGGTGGGTGACATGCTCCGGGCCGCCGGCCTGCTGGTGCCCCAGGAGGTCGCCTGCGCCTCGCTCTGCCTGCTCGACCGCAACTCCGACCTCGCCGGCGTTTGCCCGAACCCGGGCGTGGTGGGCGCGAAGGCCGTCTCCCTCGTCGCGGCGTTGCTCAAGTCCGGCGAGCGCGGCGTGCCGCGATTCGCCTCGCGCACCTATGTGAAGAGCTCCTGGCAGGACGGCCTGTCCGCCCCGACCCGCACCCCGCAGACATGAAAAAGGGAGACAAACCCGCCGGCCGGGCCAAGGCCTACGCCACGATGGACGATGTCGCCGCCCTCGCCGGCGTGCATCCGACGACGGTCTCGATGGCGCTGCGTTCGCACCCGAGCATCCCGGCTGCCACGCGCGAGCGCATCCTCGAGAGCGCGCGCCAGGTCGGGTACGTGCGCGATCCGCTGCTCGACGCCTTCAACCACCACCGCCTCAAGAAGCTCGCGGTGAAGCAGACGCCCTCGATCGCGTTCGTGATCGATGCCGGTTCCTCCGCCTACTTCTTCGGCTCCGGCTACCATCCTCTTGTGTACGAGGGCGTGCGCGCCGGGGCCGAGTCGCAGCACCTGCTCCTCGAGGTCTTCAGCCTCGGCACCAAGGACATGACGGCCGCGCGGCTCAACACCATCCTCTCCTCCCGCGGCATCAGCGGCGTGTTGCTTTCCACCTTCACGCCGGAGACCCGGTCCATCGAGCTGGACTGGGACCAGTTCAGCGCGGTGAAGATCGAGTCGCACCATCTGCTGCCCCAGCTCGACGTCGTCTCCAACGACCAATGCCAAGCCGCCCGCCTCTGCATGCGCAGCCTGCGCCAGCGCGGCTACCGCCGGATCGGGCTCGCCACGGCGACCGACGACGAGTCGCGCCTGGAGAGCACGTTCAGCTCGGGCGTGCTGGTCGAGCAGGCCTCGCTGCCCGCCCGCGAACGCGTGCCGCCGCTGCTCTTCGAACGCGGGGAGATCGCGACGGTCGCCGCCCGCGTGGCGGACTGGATCAAGGCGCACAAGGTCGACGCGCTGATGACGAACTGGCATGAGCTGATCGAGATCAACGCCTGGGACGGCGAGAGCACGCGGCTCACCAGCTCCGGGCTGCGCGTGCCGCACGACGTGGCCTTCGCTTCGCTCGACGTGCCCGCCGGCTGCCCGCACATCGGCGGCATCGTGCAGAACCACCGACTCGTCGGCATGCGGGCGATGGAGCAGCTTTCGGTGATGGTGCGCACCTTTCGCCGCGGCGCCCCCGAGAACCCGTCGTCGACCTGTGTCCCCGGCTACTGGCGCGACGGCGCGACGGTGCCCGTGAAGGCGCAGTGATCCGCCACGGTGCCGGTGCGGCCACCGCCGCCAGCGCGCCGGCGACCGCAATCCCGGTTGCTCTCGCGGGTCGCCGCCGGGGTTGCCGCCCGCGATTGGCTTGTCGGGGTGATGCGATTCGCGCGCGGTGTTCGAAGCTTCGGCCTCTCGGACCTGTTTGGAGCAACAGACTCGACTTCGGCCGGCCCTCCGGTGTTCTGTCCACGTGACCTGAAACCGGGCTTGGATGATCAGTCTGGGCCCGTTGAGTATTTCCCAAGACACCTCACCCCATGACTTCGCGACATCTCCGCTCTTGGAGTGCAGAAGGCGGTGGCGCGCAGCCGGCGGTACGCTCCGTGCTCTTGATTGCTTCCACGGCACGTCGGGTGTTTGCCAGAGGAGCCGTTTGCTCTGTTCGAAATCCTCAACTCATCGACGAGTGATGATCATAGGCGCAAGACGCGGTGGATGGCAGATGCGACGGGAACTGTCCGCGCCCAAGTGCAGCCTGCGGTCTGCGGGTGCTCCTCCCCGGGCGCGTTCGGTCAATCTGATCTGGATCTGGTTGGCCTTCCTTGTGCCGGTGATCATGGCCGGTGGCTGCGCGGTGCTACCGGTCCGGGCGGACTTCGTCGGGGACTATCGGCAGGAGGGTGTCTGGGATGTGTTCCGGCATGAGCTCTCATTGAAGGCGGATGGCACATTCCGGATGATTGTCATCGCCCACCTTTTCGATCCAGCCGACCAAGAGGAACGGGATCGCTGGGTGAACGAAATCTCGGGGCGGTGGGCCTGCCGGGGCGGGACTCTTACCCTGCACCCAGAGCAGGAACGCGACGACAACCCGAGTGCCGCGATCGGCCTTGAGGCGCTGCAGTTCCAGGTCGAGCGAGGTGCCGGTACCATTCTTCTGGTTGGGGGCGAGTCCGAGCGAGGCCTGCGTTTTCGGAAATGAGATCCTGGATGAGCAGCCCAGCACTGCGAAGAGGTGGCCGGAAACTGAAGCGCGCTTCCGCTGCGACATCCCGCTCCGCGCGAGGCAAAGCGGGGGTAATCCGCTGAGGCAGCCCCATGGCATTCAATCGAGAACCAACCGTCGAGTGCACCCGAGCCTATGTGCTCAGGTCTTTTGATCCGGCGCTCGCGGCCGAGATCTGGCGGATCCTCGAACGGGTCGCCGACTCGTTTGGCGACGAGAGGGGGTACTATCAGGCCGCCGTGCTGGTTGCGTGGGAGCAGGACTCCGCACGTGGGGTTGGCAAGGACTCCCAGCCCAAGCTCGCCTGTCTCGAGTCCAAGGTGGCGGTTCTAAACCAGGACCCCCGCGATTTTCTCGTGCGGTTCAGCCCTCCTCCGTTCTGGGAGAATCGTTTCCGCTGAGAGCCGTCACGGTCTCACCGCCGGGGGCGCAGACCCGTACGGCGGAATCAGTCCGGAGCGGTCGCGCGCAACAGTCCCGACTTCGGTTGGTCCGCCGGGCTGCTGATCCCCCGCGATCAGAAACCGGGCAAGGACGATTGGTCTGGGCCCGGTGACCGGTTCCCCCAAGGCCCTTCCTTTTCCTGAGTTCCCTGCCGACCATTCGGCTCCGGGGCTCGAACTGTTGCACGACATCGCTGGCTGCTGGGCGAAGGTGAAGGGCTTCGCCTGCTCGGTGGCGCCAATCGTGGCGCGCCAACATTGGCGTGGTATGGCGCGTGCGGATCGTCCGGCACCAGCCGGCGACAGACTTCGTCCGCCAGTTGACTCGGCGCCTGGACGGGAGCGGCGACGCAGACCGCTCGGCTCCTCGCAGGAGCCGGGGCATGGTGTAGGCACGGTCTAGTGACGTCTGCGATGTCCCCACTTGACGAAGCGCGCGCCACTGTACACATACCGGACGGTAGGTATGTAAATGACCACCGGACGAAAACAACTTCAGGGCGAGCGCACGCGGGGGGTCCTGCTCCAGGCGGCGACCACGCTGTTGATCGAGAAGGGCTACGCCGGGACGACGCTTTCCCTGCTGGCGCAGGAGGTCGGGATGACCAAGGGCGCCATCTACCACCACTTCGCCGACAAGGAGGCGCTCCTGCGCGCGGTGATCGGCCATGTTCGCGCGGTCTGGGCTCGCGAGGTTGGTGCCCGCGTTGCGCCTCCCGGGGATGCGTTGGCGCGGCTGGGGACCCTGTTCGACCACCAGGCCCGGCTCATCGACCGCGAGCCCTCGCTCTGCCTCCTGGTCAACGGGCTCACCCTCGAGTCCGCCTCGCTCGGCGCGGACCTGGCCGCGGAGATCGAGCGGCTTTCGGCCGACTTCGCCGAGCTGGTCCGCGGAATTCTGGCGGATGGGCAACGGGCGGGGACGGTTCGCACGGACCTCGACGTGAAGGCGATGGCGCGCGCCGTTGTCGCGGTCGTGAAGGCCATCAGCTGCTCGCGGGTGGGCGACCCGTCCCGGAGCGCGTTCATGAAGAAGATGGACACGACGAAGACCCTGATCTTGTCCGGGCTCCGGGCGCCGGCGGGGAGGCTCCATTAATAACGTCCAGCGTCGTGAGGCGCGGGTCGCTTTCAGCGCGCGCTGCCTGGGCGCCGCGCTGCGGATGGGGCATTGCGCGCCGGCGGTGATGCACACCTTGCTCGCGGAGCGCGGGCGGTCCGACCTCGAGATGGTGCGAAGCGCGGGCGGGCTGGCGGGGGGCCTCGGCGGCCCGGGGGAGTGCGGCGGGGTCTGCTCGCCGCTCCTGATGCTGGGCCTGCTTCACGGTGGGGACCGGACCTCGAGCGGCCTGCCCAGGGTTGTGCTGCTGGGACGGGAGCACCTGCGCCGGTTCGGCCAGCTGCACGGGAGCACGCTCTGCACGGAGGTCGGCGCGAGGGGGATCCCGGCGTGCTTGCGGGCGATGTGCACCGCGCCCGCGCTCCTGCGCGACGTCTGCTCCCTCGAGGATGAGCTCCAGGCCGCGCTGCCGGCGGAGGCGCTCGCGGCCCACCTGTCCGTGCTCTCCGCTTTTGAGGCGCGGGGGTTTCACTGCGCGCACCGGGTCTTCGCGGAGCTGGACGGTGCGCTGCAGGTGACGGAGGATCTGCGGCGCGCCAGCTGGCCGTTTCTGGGCGGGATGATCCTCAGTGGCGGGACGTGCGGTGCCCTCGCCGCCGGCATCATGGCCGTCAGCGCCAAGCTCGGCGGAGTCGAGCGCAGCATGCTGCGGACCTTGCGGATGGTGGCGTTCCTGATCTTCGCCGAGGAGCGGGCCATGAACGATCGGGTCAACGATTTCAATCATGTCATCCACCTCGCCCGCAATCTGGCGGTGTGGTTCCGCGAGCGGCACGGCGCGACATGTTGTGCCGACCTGACGGGCACCGACTTCGCGTCATCCGAGGGCGCGGCGCGGTTTCGGGCGGCGGGACTGGAGCGCTGCGAGGCCGTCGCGCACAGCGTGGCGGAGCGCGTCCGAGAAGTGCTGGAGGAAGAGTCGAACCTCGGTTCCTGCGCTGGATCGAGCCCATGGAGGAGACCATGACGAAGAACCGAGTGAAGGATGCGGCGGTGATACTGGCGGCCATCGTGGTGGGGTGCGGATCGATCGGTTTGCTGGCGGTGGGCCCGGGCGGGGCGGTGGACCTCCATCTTTCGAAGTGTGGGTCATTGGCCTTGGATGCCGTTCTCTCGCTGGCCTTCTTCGTCCAGCATAGCGTCATGGTGCGGCGACCGGTGAAGGTGGCGATGGCCCGGTATCTTCCGGAACGGTACATCGGCGCGACCTACGCCATCACCTCCGGAGTGGTGCTCGGCGCGGTCGTCCTCCTGTGGCAGCGCACGGAAACCTGGGGTGTGGCGACCGGCGCACTCCGCTGGACCGGGATGGCGCTGTCGTTGCTCGCGGCCGCCGTCCTCGTCTGGGGTTTCGTCTCGCTCCGCCACCACGATCCTCTCGGGATCCGGGCCATCCGTGCGCACCGAGGGGGCCAGCCCGCGCCCTCGGCATCGTTCCAGGTGCGAGGCCCCTACCGCTGGGTGCGGCATCCGCTCTACCTCTGCGTGCTGGTGCTCTTCTGGAGCAACCGCGAGGTGAGCGCCGACCGGCTTCTGTTCAATCTCCTCTGGACCGCCTGGATGGTGTTCGCGACCTTTCTGGAGGAGCGAGATCTGACCGCCGAGCTGGGGACGGCGTACCTCGACTACCGCCGGCGGGTTCCGATGCTGCTCCCATGGAAGGGGCCCGCTCCAGTGGACTTGGGCGGGGAGTAGACGACCAGGAACTGGACTCAAGACGGCACATCCTGCCTCCGGAGAACCGGAGGCCTCGGGGTGGCCGCGCGATCGGGTCTTGGCGGACAGGGTGCGACGGCTTCGGCCGAATCCACCCATCCGCACGAACACGCCGTTCGCCACGGGCGGTTTGCGGGCGGGGGCCCGACCGGCAACATCGCTCCCGCATGAAGCACCTCCGCTGGTTTCCGCTTCTCCTTGGTTTGGCCGCGTTCGCGAGTCCCGCGTGCGCCGACACCGCGCCTTCCCTCCAAGAGGTGGTTGCCGAGTCCGCGGCCAAGCTGCCCGCCGGCGGCATTGTCGCCGCCGAGGTTGACGTGACCGGCGTGCGCTTCGCGAGTGCCGGGGCGTTCGCGCCGCGGGAGGGGCTGGCACCGGAACGGGTGGTCTTCGAGATCGGCTCGATCACCAAGGTGTTCACCGCCCTCCTGCTTGCCGAGACGGTGGCGGAGGGGAAGGCCTCGCTTGACGACCGCCTCGCGCAGCACCTGCCGGCCGGACTCGAGCTCCATCCCAATGTCGCGGCGATCACGCTCGCGCAGCTCGCCAGCCACACTTCCGGACTGCCGGGCCCCATTCCCGATTTCCGGCCCGCCGATCCACTCGATCCGTACGCCGACTTCACCGCCGAGCGCCTGCTCGCCATCGTTTCGGCCCAGCGGCCCGGTCCGCCGCCCCACGCGGCCGAGTACTCGAATCTCGGAGTCGGGCTGCTCGGCCTGATCCTCGAACGCATCCACGGCAAACCCTATGCCGACTTGGTGGCGGAGCGCATCACCGGGCCGCTCGGGCTGCGCGACACCGCCATCGAGCTGTCCCCCGACCAGCAGGCGCGCTTCGCCACGCCGCACGACGGCGCCAAGGTCGTGAAGCCCTGGCGCATCCCCGCGCTGCCCGCTGCCGGCGCGCTGCGCTCCACCGCGGCCGACCTGGCGCTGTTCGCCCAGGCGCTCCTCGACGGCCGCGATGCCCGCCTTGCCGCCGCCTGGGAGCTGATCTGCCGCCGGCAGGCCGAATTCCAGGGTGCCGAGATCGGGCTCGGCATCCTCATCGCCCGCGTCGAGGGCGCCCCCGCGTATTCGCACGGTGGCGGCACGGGCGGTTTCCGGGCGCACCTTGCGATCGAGCCCGCCCGGCGCCGGGCGTTCGTCGTGCTGATCAACAACACCGCGCTCGAGCCGACCCGTCTCCTGGGCGATCTCCGCGTGCCCGCCCATCTGCGCGCGGAACGCGCCGAGCAGCCCCTGGCTGCCGAGCGTCTCGCCGAGTTTGCCGGCTGCTACGACCTTGCGCCCAACGCGCGCTTCACCGTGCTCGCCGGACCCGAGGGCCGGCTGGTGGCGCGCCTCACCGGGCAGGCGTTCCATCCGGTGTTCTTCGCCGGAGCCGATCGTTTCTTCTACCGCGTGGTCGCCGCCGAGTTGCAGTTCAACCGCAACGCCGCCGGTCGCATCGACTCGCTCACGCTGCATCAGGACGGCCGCGAGTTGCCCGCCAAACGCAGCCTGCTGCCGCTGCCCACGGTGCTGTTCACCACCCAGGCCGAGCTGCAGGATTATCCCGGCAAATACGCCCTCGGCAGCTTCCCCGGAGCCGCCGCCGAAACCTTCTTCGAGATCCGCGCCCACGAGGGCACGCTCTACGCCAAGCTCGGCGAACAGCCCGCGTTTCCCGTCTTCAAGGATCGGGCGGACCACTTTGTCTACGACGTCGTCGAGGCCGCGCTCACCTTCGAACGCGACGGCGCCGGCAAGGTCGTCGCGCTGGTCCTCCACCAGAACGGCCGCGACCAGCGCGCGGTGCGCCCGGCGGAGTGAGCGTCGTGCGGCCCACGACCGTGCCGGACGACCGAGGCGCCGGTTCCGGACGCCGCGGCGGCGCGGAAAGCACCGGTCACGGCCACGGTGCGACCTTGAGCCGGGCGAAGCCGCGGTCGGCGGAAGTGGACGTCGAGTCGGCACACAACCGCACCCGCTGGGAGCCATCCGGGTTGGTCGAAAGGATGGACATCGTCGCCGGTGTCTCGGTCCAGTGCTTGAGGTCGGGCGAGAGCTCGAGGATCCAGCGCACATCCACCGCACACGGGTTGCGGGTGAATTCCACCGCCAACGCCGGCGCGGATCCGTCCTGCGCGACCAGCGTCGGCTGCGGGGCATGGTCGTCAATCCGGTCCATCGGCTGGGCCCCCAGCGCATACTTCAGGAAATTGCACACGCCGTCGCCGGCCGGGGTCGCGAGCGCGCCCCGCTGCGCGGCCGGCACCTCGGCGAACGCCGCGATCCAACTGGAATAACCGCCGGTGGCGCCCGCCACCGCCACCCACACTGCCAGGCTGTCGTCCGACCCGTGGGCGTTGCTCACGCGCACCCAGAACTGGGATCCCGCCACCATCCGCGGGATGGTGAAGGTGCTCGAAGAGGCGCCCTCGACCGGGTTGGTGACATCGCCCGGAGCGCCTCGATACCACTGGAAAACGGGCCAAGCGCCGGTGGCGGCGACGCTCAAGGTTGCAGTCCCGCCCGGGGGGACGGTCTGGGCCACCGGCTGGGTCACGATCACGGGAATCCGCGTGTTGCGGATGAACAAGGTATGCGCCTCGCCCGCCGCCACCGCCTCCACGCCGCGCGCGACCAGGACCGGATTGGTGCACGATTCCCTGACCGCAAAGCCCGCGCCCAACTGGCCCAGCTTGTTGTCCCCCGTCGCCCAAAGCGTGCCGTCCTTCTTGAGGAACACGCTGTGCCGCGCCCCGGCGGCGGCCATGCGGACATCGCGGGCGATCTGCACCGGGACTTGCGCGTTGCGCATCGATCCGTCGCCGAGCTGGCCCCAGCCGTTCTCGCCCATCGTCCACAGCGTGCCATCGCGCTTCACAAACAGACTGTGGTGTTCTCCGGCGGCGACCGAGGCGACCTCGGCTGCGATCCTCACCGGTGTGCTGCGGTGGTTCATGCGCGTGCCATCGCCGAGCTGGCCGTACCAGTTGTCGCCCACCGCCCAGAGCGTGCCGTCGTTTGAGACGAACAGCGCATGTTCGGTGCCGATTGCGGCTGCGGCCACACCGGTGGTCAACCGGACCGGCGTGGTGTAGCCGGTCATGCGGCCCATCGACCACAAGCCGCCGAGGTTGTCCAAATACATGCTGTGCGCAGTCCCGGCGGTCGCCGCGACCACGCCATCGGGTGCAATCGACACGGGACGGAGCTGGGTGGTCTGCGAGCCGTCGCCCAGCTGCCAGGAGGAGTTGTCGCCCATCCCCCACAACGCCCCATCGGTTTTTAAGATGAGACTGTGGCAGTCGCCGGCGGCGCCGGCCAGCGCACCGGTCGCGATCGACTGCGGGAGGCTCCGCGCGACGGTCGAGCCATCTCCCAGCTGGCCGGCCTGGTTCGTGCCGGTGGTCCAGACCGAGCCGTCGGCGAGGACGAAGAGGCTGTGCGCCCCACCGGCGGCGGCGGAGCGCACGCCGGACGCGATCTGCACCGGTGTCCTGCGGACGGAGGCAGTGCCGTCGCACAGCTCCCCCCGGAGGTTGCGCCCCATCGCGTAGAGGTCGCCGGCGGAGTTCACGAAGAGGCTGTGCTCGGTTCCGGCGGCAACCGTGCGCACTCCGGAGGCGACCTGCACCGGGGCGGACCGGTTGGTTCGCGTCCCGTCCCCAAGCTGGCCGTGCCCGTTCGCGCCCATCGCCCACAGGGTGCCGTCGTCTCGGACGAACAGCGTCGACGAGGCGAGGGTGGCGACTCCGCGCACCCGGTCGGCGATCTGGAATGGCTGGCGTTGCTCGGTCGCCGCGCCGACACCGATCTGGCCGACGGCGTTGCTCCCCATGACCCACAAAGTGCCATCCCGTTTCACGAACGCGCTGTGGTTCTCCCCGGCGGCCACCGTCGCCACTTCCGTCGTGATGCAAACGGGGACGCCTCTTCCCGTGGGTTCCGCCCCCAGTTGCCCGGAGCTGTTGAGGCCCGTTCCCCACAGCGTGCCGTCCTTCTTCACGAAGAAGCTGTGCATCCGTCCGCTTGCGACCGTCAGCACCTCGGACGCGACCAGCACCGGCGTGGTGACATCCTTGGGGTTGAGGATGCCGAGCTCGCCGCAGGAGTTGACCCCCATCGCCCACAGCGTGCCGTCCTTCTTCACGAAGAAGCTGATGCTCCAACCCGCCGCCACGCTCTCGACCCCGGTGGCGACCGGCACCGGCGAGTTCCGCGCCCGGGTGGTGCCGTCGCCCAGTTCCCCGCAGGAGTTGTGGCCCATGCTCCACAGCGAGCCGTCCTGCTTCACAAAGAGCGCATGGTTCATGCCCGCGGCGATTTTCGACACCCCGCTGGCGACCAGTCCGGGCGTCTGGCGGTCCTCGTAGCTTCCGATTCCGAGCTGACCATCCTCGTTGCCGCCCACGCTCCACAGTGTGCCGTCGGTCTTCAGGATCAGGCTGAAACCGCCGCCCGCCGCGACGGCCTGCACGCCGGTCTGGACCTTCATCGGCGCCAGACGAGCGATCATGCCGTCGCCCAGTCGCCCGTCTTCACCCAGCCCAACGGCAAACAGCTCGGTCATCTCCCTGTCGTTGGCGCGTTGCGTGAGGAGATGAACTTGATCGCCCATCCCGACCAACGCGACGCGGTCCTGCCCCGTCAGATTCGGCTGCACGGTGATGTCGACCACGCCGCTTTCCGAACACGAGGCGTGTGCCAGCGTCACCCACGGGGCGTCGCAGCTGGCCGTCCAGGCCGTCGGACTGGTCACGTGCACGGAATAGGTCGCCGCGCCGCAGCCGACCTCCTTCGTGGCCGGCGCGAGGGAGGTCTGGGCTTCGAGCGGGGGCAGCGCCGCCCCGAGGGTCAGAAGCCCGACGATCGCGCGGACCAGAAGTGCCGGAGCGAACCGGCGGATTGCCCACGCGACGAGACGCGAGGGCGCGATGAAACCATTGGATGTCCCCATGCTGGAGCAGGACGAGAACCACTCCGGCACCAGATCACATAACACAATGTGATCACCGGTCGATTCAGTGAGCGAATGGGAGTCCGCCGCCTGTCTCCGGCCCTGCGTTTGCGGGCTGCAGTTGCATCGGGTGGGATTCTGAGGTCACGTGGTTGTGGATGAAGCGTACGACCGGAAAGCTGCTCTGGGCGGGGTTCAGCCACTTCGTGGTGGGGCTTTGCGTTGTGGACCTGGCATTGATGATCGTGCTCACGGCAGTCCATGAGCTTTTCGAACTGCAGTGGCTCTCGATTGGCATCGCCGGGGTGATGGTTGCGGTGCCTCCGTCCATGGCGACCCGCGCCGTGCTCAAGGAGCGGGCACGGCAACAGCAGCTCGGATTGAAGGGCGTCCCCGACGTGGTCAGCGATCCGGTGCTGGGTGCACTGCGCCGCTCGGAACTCGGTGCGGAGATGTGGGAGGCGAAGGTTGGCGCAGCCGGAGCGACCTTCTCGATCGTCGTCGACGGTGAGGGCCTGCCCGATCCGGTGCTGATGGAGAAGGCTCGGGAGATCGCCGGAAATGGCGCGGAGTTTCTCCGGAGCGTCGCCGCATCGAAGGAGCGGCTTGTGCCGTCGGAACCGTTCTTCGTCCAACATGGCGACGAGATCCGCGCGTTGGTGGTGGAGTCGGTGATCTTCTATCAGGCGGGCAAGCCCGACGAGGCCGAGGTGTACTTCTCCGGCGGTGCTGATGGGCGCTGCTGGCGGGGCAATCTCTCCGGGTTCTCCATCGACGCGTTGGGCTGCGAAACCTGATCTCGGGGGAGGACCGTCCAGCCGTCGGATCATGCTCCGCCGGGAACAGCGGGTCGGACCGTGCGCGATCCTGGCGGACAGCTGAGCGGCGCCGGCGGCGCGCGACTACTCGGCGGCGGGGAGGCCGGGGTAGCGAGGCTCGAGGGCGCGGAGGCGGGCGAAGGTCTCGTCGGCCTTGTCGGTCTCGCCGAGGCCGCGGTGGGACTGGGCGAGGGCGAAGAGCGTGTCGGGGTCGTCCGGGATCTCGGCGTCGGCCTTCAGGAGGAGCGGGCGGCCCTTCGCGGGCTGGCCGAGGGCGGTCAACGCCATGCCCGCGTTGCGGCGCAGGACCCAGTCGTCGGGGCGCGCGGCGAGCGCGGCTTCGTAGCGTTGCGCGACATCGGCGACGAGTTCCGGGCGTTGGAGCAGCAGCGCGGTGCTCTGGTCCATCGTTCGGTAGCGGGCGAGCCGCGCGGCGTTGTCGCGCTGCCCGGAGAACGGCGGCCGGGAGAAACGGGCGAGGAGCTCGCGCACGATCATGGCCTGCTCGTAGACGGTGTAGGCGAGGCGTTCGCGCACGACGGAGAGGTCGGCCCACACGGGCGCCGGGGCCTCGGCGCGC
>JAEXPG010000394.1 GCA_023447015.1 Verrucomicrobiota bacterium | reverse complement strand
GCGAAGCCCTCCGCCCACCGTTGCCGTTCGTCATCATTCGCCCGGCGAGCCCGGAGCCGGCGCCGTGTGCGCACGCGGACCAGGGCGCCGCGGTCCCCGCTTTTTCAGCCCGCACTCCGCGCTCGTCTCCCGGGCGGAAGCACCTACCGTCGCCGCCAGCATGGCCTCCCCGCTCGAGGAACCCGTCTATCCCGTCGCCGGGAAACTCCACAGCCTCCGCGACCTGCTCGCCGTCTTCAACGACCCGGCGCACATGATCGACGGCCTCTCGCGCTTCTCCGACCTCCACATCAAGACCGGCGAGGCGGCGTTCTACCGCTACGACGGCGACATCGTCCCCCTGCGCGACGGCCCCGTGATGCGCCCGGAGGTGGCCGAGCTGCTCATCAGCGCCATGCTCACCTCCGAGCAGTTCGAGCGCCTCCGCGCCCCCGTGCCGGTCGACATCGACGCCGGCTTCTCCTGGGCCGAGGGCGGGTTGAATTTCCGCGTCAACGCCTTCCGCGACCGCGACGGCCTCGCCGCCGTCGTCCGCGTCCTGCCCCACCGTATCCCTCCGGCGGAGTCGCTCGGGCTGCCCGATGCGCGCGTCTGGCAGGACATCTGCAACCTCCAGCAGGGCCTCGTCATCGTCGCCGGCAACACCGGCAGCGGCAAGAGCACCACCATCGCCAGCTTCCTCCAGCACATCAACGCGAGCCGCTCCGTCCGCGTCATCACGCTCGAGGACCCGATCGAGTACACGTTCGGCAGCCGCCGCGCCCTCTTCTCCCAGCGCGAGCTCGGGCGGCACATCCCCAGTTTCGCCGCCGGCCTGCGCAGCGCGCTGCGTGAGGACCCCGACATCATCTTCGTGGGCGAGATGCGCGACCGCGAGACCACCTCGCTCGCCCTCACCGCCGCCGAGACCGGCCACCTCGTCTTCTCCACGCTCCACACCAAGGACGCCAAAGGCACGATCACCCGCATCGTCGACATGTTCCCGCCCGAGCGCACCAAGGAGATCACCGCCCAGCTCTCGCTCAGCCTCTCCTACGTGATCGGCCAGAAGCTGGTCGCCCGCCGCTCCGGCGGCCGGCGCGTCGCCGTCGAGGTCTTCCGCAACACCACCGGCGTGGCCAACCTCGTGCGCACCGGGGCCTGGCACCAGCTCTACACCCAGATCGAGACCGGCCAGAAGGACGGCATGATCACCCTCGAACGCCACCTCCACTCGCTCTTTCTCTCCGGCGAGATCACCGCCGACGAGGCCCGCCTCAGCGCCAACGACCCCCAGGTCATCGACCGGCTCCTCCAGATGTAGACCCGCCTTCCGCCGACCGCCCGCTGCACCCACCCGCCCTCTCCTCGTGAAGAAACCCAAGCCCTACACCGTCTACTTCGGCGGCGAGCTGTTCAGCGCCAAGCACCTCGTCGGCAACGCCTACCTCGCCGAAGCCGTCTACGAGCGCTCCCACGGCCGCTACCACTGCCTGCTCCCGCAGGACTTCGACACCCGCCGCCGCAGCCTCCGCGGGATCCGCGACCAGGACCTCCAGGCCCTTCTCGGCGCCGACGCCGCCCTCTTCAACTACGACGGCACCGAGCTCGACTCCGGCACCGTCGTCGAGTTCATGTTCGCCAAGTTCGCCGACATCCCCTCCGTGCTCCTGCGCACCGACATCCGGCACGGCGGCGACCAGCACCGCGAGCCGTGGAACCTGATGACGAGCTTCTTCCCGCGCACCGTCACCGTCATCGCCGACAGCCTCACCCCGTACCGCGCCGCCGCCCAGCGCCACCAGCGGCTCGATACCGCGACACGCCTCGCCGGCCAGCACGCCACCGCCGCCGCGCAGATCGTGTGCGACCGCATCGCCGCGCAGGTCGTGCGCGCCCTCGACCGTGTGCTCCGCACCGAGCCGGTCATGCCCAAGCATCTCCGCGAGGAGGTCTACCACTGGCTCGCGCTCATGCCCGCAATGCACGGCCGCCCGAAGGCCCTGCGCCGCGAGCTCGAGCGCGCCCTCGAGCGCAAGGTCGACCGCGACCTGCTGTAGGGCACGCCGCGCCGCCGCCTTCCCGCGCATCGCGCACCGCCGCGCCGCTCGCCGGGCGCGCGCCAGCGATGGCCGGCCCGCATCACACGAGGAAGACCCACGCTCGAACGCGAGGATTCGCCTCTTGCCGCGCCGGCCCGCGCGGAAAAAAAAGAAGGATGAGATCGAACCCGGTCGCGGGATTCTTCGCCCGCCTGCCGTCCTCCGCCCGCCTGATCCTTCGCACCGCACTCTACGGGCTCGCCGCCGGTCTGGCAGCGGTGGCCTTCCAGCAGGGCATCCACCTCTTCTACCACCACGGGCTGGTCGGACTCTCGCATCTGGGCCGGCTGCAGTTCCTTGTCGCCAGCCTCCTGCTGGTCGTTGGCACCGCCACCTTCTCAAGCTGGTTGCTCGCCCGTTTCTGTCCCGAGGCCGCCGGCGGCGGCATCCCGCGGCTGAAACTCGCCTTCTGGAAGGACTTCGGCCTGGTGCGCCACCGCCTCGGCCCGCTCAAGTTTCTCGGCAGCCTCGTCGCTGTCGGCGGCGGTTCCAGCCTCGGCCCCGAAGGCCCCGCGCTCCAGATCGGCGGCAGCCTCGCCTCCAGCCTCGCCGCCCTCACCGGTGAACCGTCGCACCACCGCCGCGCGGCCACCGCCGCCGGGGCCGCCGCCGGCCTAGCCGCCGCCTTCAACGCCCCACTGGCCGCCGTCACCTTCGTGCTCGAGGAGATCGTCGGCGTCCTCAACAGCCGGCTCATCGGCGGCATCCTGCTCGCCTCCGTCGTCGCCGCGCTGGTCGCCCACGGGCTCGTCGGCGAACAGCCGGCCTTCGCCCTCGGCGCGATCAACGGCGTCCACTGGACGACCTACCTCGCCGTGCCGGTGGTCGCCACGGTCGTGGCCCTCCTCGGCCACCTCTTTCAACGCGGCGCGCTCGCCCTGCGCGGCTGGAACCGCCGGCCGCACACCCTGCCTCCGTGGGTGCGCGCCGGGCTCGGCGGCCTCGCGGTCTGGACACTCGGCGTCGGCGTCTTCGCGCTCACCGGCCGGCTGGGCGTCTTCAGCGGCGGCTACGACGACCTCGCCGCCTCCCTGCGCGGTGCCGTGCCGCTCGACCACGCCTCGCTGCTCCTCGCCGCCAAGCTCGTCGCCACCGCGATCTGCTTCGGGCTGGGCGGCAGCGGCGGTCTCTTCGCCCCGACGCTCTTCTTCGGCGGCCTGGCCGGCGCGGCCGTCGCCGGGCTCGTCTCCCTCGTGCATCCGCTCGCGCCCAACGACATGGCGCTGCTGGCCGTCGTCGGCATGTCGAGCGGCCTGGCCTCGATCGGCGGCGCGCCGGTCACCAGCGTGCTCATCGTCTTCGAGATGACGCACGAGTTCGCGCTCGTGCCGCCGCTGATCGTCGCCGCCCTCGTGGCCCGACCCCTCGCGCTCCTGCTCTCCCGCCATAACCTCTACGACGCCATCATCGCGCAGGACGGCCAGGACATCGACCGCCTCATGCCGCCGCGCGACCTGCGCGCTTGGCAGGATTCGCCGGTGAGCCGCATCGCCAACTTCCGCCCGGTGCTCGTGCGCGACACCACCCCCGAGGCCCTCGCCGCGCTGCTCGCCGAGCGGCCGTACGCCTGTTTCCCCGTCGTCGATGTCGCAGCCAGGCCCCTCGGCCTGCTCACGCGCGCCGAGGCCCGGACCGCATGCTCCGCGCAACGCGCCCCGGAACTCCTGCCCGCGGCCATCGTCCGCCGCGAGACGCCGATCCGGGAGGTGCAACGCCGGCTGATCGATTCGCCCGCCGGGCTCGTCCTCATCCAGGCCGGGGCCGACGACCGGATCATCGGCCTGGTGACACTGCACGATCTGCTCCGGGCCGAGGCTGCTTTCGGAGAAGAATCCTGAGCGCAGGCCATACTTTTCCCAATGGCCGGATACACGGAAAATATGGCTCGGCCCCTTGCCGACAACACGGGCCGACCCCACCGTCTCGGCCCGCGATGAAAGCCCCCGCCATCCGACTGTTCTCCTCCGACCTCGACGGCACCCTGCTCGGCAACCCCGAGTCGGCCCGCCGGTTCCCTGCCGCCTGGGAGGCGGCACCTCGCGAGCAACGCCCCCTCCTCGCCTACAACAGCGGCCGTCTCGTCGAGGACATGCGACGCCTCGTCGACACCGGACTGCTTCCCGCGCCGGACTTCTACATCGGCGGCGTCGGCACCCAGATCTTCGACGCGCGCGCCGGCCATACGCTCGACGACTTCGACGCCCACCTCGCCCACGGCTGGGACCGTGCCCGCGTCGACATTGTCGCCGCCGTCTTCCCGGGCATCCGCCGTCAGCCCGAGGAGTTCCAGCACACCTTCAAGTCGAGCTGGTTCCTTGATCACGCCACGCCCGCCAAGCTCGACGACCTTCGCCGCTCGCTCAGCGCAGCCGGACTCGACGTCAGCCTCGTCTACTCCAGCGCCCGCGATCTCGACCTGCTCCCGCGCAACGCGACCAAGGGCGGGGCGCTCCAGTGGCTCTGCGCCCGCCTCGGGATCCCCCTCGGCCAGGTCCTCGTCGCGGGCGACACCGGCAATGACTCCTCGATGTTCCGCCTGCCCGGCGTGCGTGGCATCATCGTCGACAACGCCCATCCCGAGCTCTTCGAGGCCACCGTCGACATCCCCATCTACACCGCCCGCAACGTCCTCGCCGACGGCGTGCTCGACGGGCTCCGCCACTTCGGCGTCGTCGGCCGTCAGCCCGGCGCCCTCGAGACCGAGATCCCCGCCCGGCAGCAGACCGCGCCCCTGCGGCTCCTGTTTCACGACACAACCTTCCCGGCGTTCACCGACGCCGACCGCGTGTTCCTGCGCACCGCCTACGACCGCGCCCTCGTCGCCCTCCGCAAGAACATCACCCCGCTCGGATTCTCCGCCTGCTCGCTCACCGACAACGCCGTCACCGGCACCGACGCCAATTACCGTTCCGTCTGGGCGCGCGACGGCTCGTTCACTGTCATCCACACCCTCGACCTCGCCGACCAGCCCGACATCGCCGCCTGCCAGCGCGCCACCCTGGAGACCCTGCTCGCCGCCATCACCCCCTCCGGCCAGATCCCCGCCAATGTCCGCATCGACTCCGGCGAGCCCGACTACGGCGGCGTGGGCAACATCTGTTCCATCGACAGCGGACTGTGGCTGGTGATCGCCGTGTACAACTGGGTCACCCGCACCGGCGACCTCGAGTTTCTCCGCCGCCACCGCCCCGCGCTGCAGCGCGCGATGGACTGGCTCACCGCCCACGACAGCAACAACGACGGCCTGCTGGAGATTCCCGAAGCCGGCGACTGGACCGATCTCTTCGGCCGCAGCTACAACGTCCTCTACGACGAGGTGCTCTGGTACCGCGCCAACGTCTGTTTCGGCCGCCTCATCGAGTTCCTCGGCGACTTCGACCGCGCCGCCGGCTACCTGCGCGGCGCCCAGCGTATCCGCGGCCGCCTGCTCGACACTTTCTGGCCCACGACCCTGCCCGACCGCACGACCGCGGCCGTCGCCGGCGGCTCCCCACCGGTGAACCGCTTCGCCGACCGCCAGTTCTCCCTCGGCGACACGCAATACCTCATCGCCGAGATCACCCCGTTCGCCTTCAACTGGCGCTGCGACGTCTACGGCAACCTGCTCGCGTTCCTCATGAACCTGCTCGACCTCGACCGCGCGCGCACCGCCTTCCGGTTCATGTGGGGAGTGGGCGTGAACCAGCCCTGGCCCGTCGCCAACCTCTACCCGGTCGTGCAGTCCGGCGATCCCGACTGGCGCACCTACTACACGGTGAACCTCCTCAACCTCCCGCACCACTACCACAACGGCGGGCTCTGGCCGTTCATCGGCGGGTTGTGGGTCCGCTGTATCCACCGCCTGGGCCTGCACGAGGTCGCCCGGCAGGAGCTGCTCCGGCTGGCGCGCCTCAACCAGCTCGGTCGCGACCACGAGTGGGAGTTCAACGAGTGGGCCCACGGCACCACCGGCCGCCCGATGGGCAAGGCCTTCCAGGCCTGGAGCGCCGCCTCCTTCCTCCGCGCCTGCCACGAGACCGAGCTCACCCCGGCGCACTTGGGCGGCTGAGCCCGCGCCGCGCATCCGGTTCTTGCCGTCGACGGCCCGCCCTCCACGCTCTCCGCCGATGCCGCTCACCGAGCAACAGCGCACCCGCCTCGTCGGCCAGATCCGCGGCATCCCGCTCGGTTTCGGCGCCCTTATCCTCGTCGGCGCCCTGCTGCTCTGGCTGCCATGGATGCACCGCCCGGGTGTCGTGCTGCCCCCGCTCGACGCGCTCTTCCTCTCCACCTCCGCCGTCTGCGTCACCGGGCTGTCGAGCGTCAACGTGGCCGAGACCTTCAACTTCGCGGGCCAACTCGTGCTGCTGCTACTCGTCCAGCTGGGCGGCGTCGGAATCATGACCGCGGGCACACTCTTCCTCATCCTCAGCGGCAAGCGTCTCTCCCTGGCCGACGAGCACCTCATCCGCAACACCGTCGGCGGCCTGCGCACCGTCACCCCCTTCGCCGTCTTCCTCCACGCGCTGGGCTTCGTGCTCGTGTTCGAGCTGATCGGCGCCGCCGCCCTCTTTCTTCTGCCCGCCACCGGCGGGGCCGCGCACTCGCCCGCCGGCCTGTGGGACGCCGTCTTCCACTCCGTCAGCGCCTTCTGCAACGCCGGACTTTCCACCTTCCCCGACGGTCTGGTCCATTGGCGCCATGATCCGTGGCGATTGACGGTTGTCGCCCTGCTCGTCGTCGCCGGCGGCATCGGGCTGCTCGCACTGGTAAATCTGCGTTTCTACTACTTCTGGCGCCGCGACCCGCGCGCCCGCGGCTACCTCACGATCCAGACCCGGCTCTCGCTGATCGTCGCGCGCCTCCTCCTCCTCGCCGGCACCGCCTTCACGTTCGTCGCCGACTGGAACGGCGCCCTCAGCACCAGCGACCTAGCCACCCGCCTCGGCGAATCCGTTTTCCATGCCACGATGACGCGCACCGCCGGCTTCAACACCGTCGATGTCGGCGCGATGAGCCCCGCCACCCTGCTCGGCACCATGGCGCTCATGTTCGTCGGCGGGGCGCCCGGCTCGATGGCCGGCGGCATCAAGACCGTCACCTTCGCCCTGCTCGCCCTCGCCGCCTGGACCGCCCTGCGCCGTCGCTCCGCCATCGTGTTATGGGGCCGCTCGATTCCCGAGAAGCAGGCCTCGACCGCCATCCTTTTCACGCTCATCGCCGGCACCTTCCTGCTCGGCGCGACCATCCTGTTGCTCATCTCCGAGCAGAATTCCGCCTCCGGGGCCACGCACCACCACTGGCTCGGCCTGATGTTCGAGGCGGTCTCCGCGTTCGGCACCGTCGGCCTGTCGACGGGCGTCACCCCGTTGCTCACCGCTGCAGGCAAGCTCATCATCGTCGTCCTCATGTTCGGCGGCCGCGTGGGCCCGCTCATCCTCGCCCTCTACCTCGCCCGCCCGCCGGCCTTCTCCGGCGTGCGTTACCCGCCCGAAACCCTCACGCTGGGCTGAACTCCCTCCCGCTTTTCCCATGGCCAAACGCACCTTCATCGTCGGCGGCGGTCGCTTCGGTTCCAGCCTCGCCACCCGCTTGAGCGAGCTCGGCTGCGAAGTCGTCGTCGCCGACGCCAACCCGCAGCGAGTGCAGGAGCTCGCCGAGGACGGCTTTCGCGCCGTGGAGCTCGACTGCGAGGACGCCGCCGCCCTGCGCGCCGCTGGAGCCCTCGAGGCCGATGTCGTCGTCGTCGCCGTGGGCGAGAACATGAAAGGCAGCGTGCTCGCCACGCTCACGCTCAAGGAGCTCCAAGTGAAGCACCTGATCGGCCGTGCAATGGACGAACGCCACGCCGCCGTGCTCACCCGCCTCGGCGCCGACGAGGTGATCGTGCCCGGCCGCGACATGGCCTACCGCCTCGCCGAGCGCATCCGCCGCGATTCCTTCAGCATCCGCATGCCGCTCCCCGGCGAGTACCAGATGGGCGAGACCGTGCTCGGAGCCGCCCTCGCCGGCCGCACCCTCGGCGAACTGCATCTGCCTGCCAAGTACAAGGTCAACATCGTGCTCGTCTGCCGTAACGAGGGCGATGAACGCCGCGTGCTCGAACCCGCCCCCGATCTCCGGCTCGACCGGGGCGACACCCTCATCGTCGTGGGCCTCGCCGACCGGCTCGACGCCTTCGAGAAGGACGCCCGGGGCTGACGCGCCCCGCCACAACCTGCGAGTCTACACCCCCTCGCCGAAGAGATTCGCCATGCGTGCCGCGAGTTTGCGACGCGCCACAGCGTAGGAGAAGTACTTCAGGCCAAGCGCATAGTTCGTGCGAGCCCACTCCTCCCGCAGTGCCCGATCATTCAGCACTGCGCGCACTTCTTCGACCACGGCGCCCGTCACCAGCTGATCCATCTCGATAGTCTTGAACCCGAGCGGATCGATATCCCGGGCGTAAACCGCATACGTGTTCACCACCACCGGCTTGCCGAAGTAGATCGCTTCGAGGAAGGCGTTGCCGAAGCCCTCGTAGTGGCTGGGATAGGTAACGAGGTCGGCATGCGCATAGACATCGAAGAGCGTGTAGACCTTCCGCCCTTGGCCATCGCGGGTTCGCATCTCACCGACCCGATCGGCGATGAAACGCACCTCGATCCCGGCATCGGCGATCCGGTCGTGCAGCATCGCCATGTACGCGTTACCCTCGTCGCCCGCCGCATGCGAGACGACGAGCCGGGCGCGAGGATCCCTCAGGCGCCGCACGAGCTCGATCGCATGCTCAATCCCCTTGCGCTGCACGACGCGCGTCGGTTGAAGGATCAACCAGTCGTCCTCCCGCAGCCCGATCTCGCTGCGCAGATCCCGGTTGTAGTCGTCGATCCCCGGCGGCGGCGTCTCGAAGTCGATGATATTGGGGATGACAACCGAGGACCGGCTGCAGCGCCGGGCGAGTTCCTTCTGGGCCATCGAGTTGATGACCACGTGCTCCATCCCCGGCAGACCGCCGGGAAAGGCCGCCCGCAAATAGTCGTTGACCGCACTGACCACGAAGCGCTCCCGCTCCCAGGCGAAGTCATGGTGATGCGCGATCGTCGGCAAACCGGTCTCCGCCAGCACCTCGGTCATCGCGAGTCCCAGCGGCACATGCATCGGGATCGCGAGGATGTTCTCCGCCACAATCACCTCCAACCGAAACTTCTCGATGAAGCGATAGAGCTCGTCCTTCAGCAGTTCCTTAAGCGCTTGGATGCGAGTGGAAATCTCCCGACTGCGAGTGGTGACTCCGAAGAGGTGCTTCTGCACAGCGGCAACCTCCGGGTGATTGAAGTAGGCCAGAGGTGATGGATGACTAACCTCTGGAGGCGCATCGAGCAGTCCGGCCATCCAGAAACACGAGTGCCCCATGCTTTCGAGGACATGCGCCCACTTGCGCGCCTCGAGCGTGACGCCGTCCGTCCCATGAAAGCGCGTGGAGATGAAACCGATGCGTTTCGGCGGAGTGGGAGGAAGATAACACGTGTTCATAAATGTCGCATCAGCGGCGCTCTTCGAGCCAGTTGGCCAGAAGAGCCCAACTCGCAGCGGTCGGCGCCGTGATCTGCCAGGTCTGCCAGCCCTGTGCTCTGGCCGGCTCGATGTCGTTGTCCACACGGTCCCCGACCATGAGCGTCTCGTGCGGCCGCACACCGCGTGCGCGCAACCGCGCCGTCAGCAGGCGGAAAACGTGCGGATCGGGTTTGCTGAAACCGTGCGCGAACGACCAGAAACACAGCTCCTGCGAGAAGAGCGCGGCGGAAATATCCGCCCCGGCCAGCGCCTCGTCCAGCTCGCGCAACGTGTAGGCCTGCGCGTTTGACGCGATGCCGCACGCCCGGCCGCCCCGCTGCAGTCCGCGCAACACCATCGCGACATGCGATTCGAGCCGCACAACGCGCGTCAGTCCGATCTGCCGGTACACAAACTCGGCGCGACCACGCTCGGCGAGCCCCGCCATCTCAGGCACGACCTCGGCCACGATATCCGGCCAGAACACCTCGGGATGCGGAATCCCGGCCGCCTTGGCGCTGGCGTGTTCCCGCGCGATCGCCCGTTCACAGTCGGACCCGAACTCGGCGAGGCTCAAACGGGCGCAGACCCCGAACAGTTCATGCCAAAGCATCTCCCAGCGCAGGCCGGCATCCGAGGGCGGCGGGGCGACCTCGAGCAGGGTGTTGTAGACATCGAAGATGACGGCGCGGATCTTCACGGGGCGTTGGTCCAAAGCAGCGGATACAAGTTGTCGCTGCCGAGCCGCTCGCGGATGAACTCCGACGACGCCCGGGCGCCAGCCTCGGCGAACAACGCCGGAGCGGGAGCCGTCCGCAGGAGCGCGGTAAAGCGCCGCGCATAGGTCTGCCCGCTCAGCCACCGGTCGGCCTTCCGGGGCCAGCGCGAGACGGCGAGACCACCACGCGCGGCCCTCGCGCGCCATGGAATCAGGAACGGATTCAGCGGTGCGCACGCGGCCCACGAGGACTCGACCGGTTGCGCCAGCACTTCCAGCTGCGCGGCAAGCGTCAACCGGCTGAAGGGCACCGGACCAGCAGCATCCCGCGAGGCCAACAGCTGCGGCATGCCGGCGAGCGGTCGACACGACCGGGGAAGCCGTCGGCGCCAATCGCCCCAGAGCCGTTCCTGTCTCCGGATTTCGGCGTCCCGATCAAACAGGGTTGGAGCGACGAGTATCTCGGCGTAGGCCTGCGGGAAGCGGAATCCGAACAGCGCGAGATCCGGCGCGATGTTCGGCAGAGTCCGAACGATAAGCGGCCGGACCGCGGCGGCCGCCTCCAAGTTCGGAAGGCCGAAGCCCTCCTGCAGCGACGTAAGCAGTATCGCTTCGCTCGCGGCATACAGCGCCGGTATCGGGGGCTTCATCGCTTCACTGCCCGCCAGGAGACCCAGCCGCAACCGCCACCCATACCGCCCGGCGGCGGCCTCCAAAGCGGCGGCATAGGCGGACTCGTCCGCAGAGCTCACACCGCCGGTCGTAACCAACCACGCTTCCGGCCGCAGCCAGCGGGTCAGCAGCAGGGCCTCCGCGAGGTTCTTCCTGCGTACCAACCGGCTGGACACAAGCCAGACCGGCGCTCGCTCGCCGATCTGACCCTCCAGCCAGCGGCGGGCGTCGCGCACGGTCTTCTCGGAGGGCAAAGCAGGCCGTTCCGCCAGATCCGGCAACCAACCGGCCTGCGGCCCGAAATGGCGGGAAAGTATCCGGCAATCGGCACGATTGATCAGGGCGTGACGCACAGTGGGCGACGACGGAAGGACGTCCGCGGCCACCGCGGCGAGCGACCGGACACCCGCCTGCCGCATCTCGGGCCAGCGCTGCCACCGGTTGTCGAACCACCAGTCGTGATGATGGAGCACGAGAGGCAACTTCCGGCACGCACAGATTCGGACGAGCTCGCGCGCGAGCGGCAGATTGCGGCACAGCCCGAGATTGTGCGCCCACACGATGCAGTCGTCGGGGTTCGCATCGCCGAGCAGCCGGCCGAGAAACTCGCGTTGCGCGGTCGCGATATCGCTCATCCGCGCGGACTGCTCGGACACATAGCCGACGGCCTGTTCGATCGCACAGTTCACCGGAACTCCGGACAGTCGAGCGCGGAACCCTGCGAGCCATCCGTCGTCCGGCGCTTCCCCGCCCACGAGCACCACGGAGGCGATGCGCGGTCTCAGGGCAAGAATCAGATACGGAACGGCGAGCTCGATGATACGGCGCACTCCGCCGGGCCGAAAATGGCTATGCACTACAACAAACCTCACGGGGCATTCGAGCGATCGGCGCACCGCGTATCATCATCCCGTAGGTCCAAAACGCAATTTGAGGGACCGTCGGGCGTGTGCGATAATGGCGCGGGAGCGGGGACGGGCAGGGGCACCCCAGTCGGTTTCTCGCGGCGAAAGCGCTTCCCCAGTACGCGCAAGCAGACGGACCTTCACCAGAAGAATCACAACACCCATCCCATGTCCGATTTCTTCCAGACCGGCGCCATCGCCACCCTCCATCGCCTGGGCTCGACCGATCTCCCGCGCATGGAGCGGGAGATCGCCCAGTTCGCCGAGGAGACACCGATCGCGCTCGTGCTGCCCTGCCATGTCCGGGAGTTGGACACGAAGGCGCTTCGCCGCATCATGCATGAACTGAAGAACGTCGGCTACATCCGGCAGATCGTCGTCGGCGTCGACGGAGCCAATGCACGGAGCTGGAAGAAAGCCCGGCGTTTCTTCGGCCAACTGCCGCAACAGACCCGGCTCCTCTGGAACGACGGCCCGCGCATGCGGTGCATGTTCGACAAGCTCGAGGCGGCCGAACTGAGCGCAGGCCTCGCCGGGAAGGGCCGCAACGTCTGGATCTGCCTCGGCTATGTGCTCGCCAGCGAACAGGCGCGGATGGTCGCAGTCCACGACTGCGACATCGTCACCTACGACCGGGAGATGCTGGCCCGCCTCTGCTACCCGGTGGCGCACCCCAGCCTGGGGTTCGACTTCTGCAAGGGCTATTACGCCCGGGTCAGCGACCGCCTCAACGGCCGGGTGATGCGCCTGTTCGTCACGCCGCTGCTTCGTGCGCTGAAGAGCATCCTCGGCTCGCATCCTTTCCTCGTTTACATGGACACTTTCCGCTACCCGCTCTCCGGCGAGTTCTCGATGGACATCGACGTGGTGCGCCGGCTGCGCATCCCCTCCGACTGGGCTCTGGAAGTCGGGATGCTCGCGGAGGTGCTCCGCAACTGCGCCCCGCGCGCCATCTGCCAGTCGGAGCTGTGCGTAAACTACGAGCACAAGCACCAGGAGCTGTCGGCCCGGGACCCCGAGCGCGGCCTCAACAAGATGGCCACGGACATCGCGCGTTCGTTCTTCCACCGGATGGCGGCCGAGGGCATCAAGCTCGACGCCGGCCTGTTCGACACCCTCATGCGGACCTACATGCGGCAGGCCGAGGACACCCTGCGCTTCTACAGCGCCGACGCGTTGCTCAACGGCCTGGAGTATCCGCGGCACGAGGAAGAGACGGCGGTGGCGACCTTCGTCCGGAGCATCCAGCTTGCGGCAAAGGGATTTCTCGTCGACCCGCTCGGCTCGCCGCTCATCTCCAACTGGAACCGCGTCGAGTCCGCCCTTCCGACTTTCCTCGACGAACTGCGGGAGGCGGTGCGGCTGGACAATGAGTAGCCGGGGACGGTGCGTCGACCGCTCAACGATCCCCATGACACCGCGCGTTCACCATTTACTCGGCGAAATCTACGACCCGGCAGCAGCGACAGATTGCGGCAGGCGGATTGCCGCATCCCTCGAAGCCTTCCGGCGATCGCAACGCAGGCCGGTACGTACCCCGGCAGCGGACCTCACCGAGCGCGACGTGTTGCTCATCGCCTATGCCGACCAGGTGCGTGAACCCGGCACCCCGACACTGGCAACGCTCGGCCGCTTTGCACGTGCCGTCCGACTCCACGATCTCGTGAGCGGGATCCACCTGCTGCCATTCTACCCGTGGTCGTCGGACGACGGGTTCGCCGTGAAAGACCTCTTCTCCGTGGCCTCCGAATACGGTGCCTGGGACGACATTGTCCGACTCGGCGGCGAGTTCGATCTGATGTTCGACGCGGTGTTCAATCACCTCTCGGCTGAAAGCGAATGGTTCCGGCGTTACCTCGCAGGCGATCCCGCCTACCGCGATTTCTTCGTGGCCGTGGACGGCGATCCCGACCTGTCCGCGGTCGTCCGGCCGCGCGCACTGCCCTTGCTGACCGCCTTCGACGGCGCGGGCGGGACTCGGAAGATCTGGACGACATTCAGCGCCGACCAGGCGGACCTGAACTACCGGAATCCGGCGGTGTTGGCCGCCATCGTCGAGGCGCTGCTGTTCTACGTGTGGAAAGGCGCCAGTTTCATCCGGCTCGATGCCGTCGCCTTTCTCTGGAAGGAGGTCGGCACCCCCTGCCTCCACCTCCCGCAGACCCATCGCCTCGTCCAGCTGCTGCGGGCCGTGCTCGACGAGGCCGCGCCATCCGTCCGGCTGATTACCGAAACCAACGTAGCGCATCGGGACAACCTGAGCTACTTCGGGGACGGCACAAACGAGGCGCATCTGGTCTACAATTTCGCGCTGCCGCCGCTCGTGCTCCACGCGATGCAAACCGGCTGCGCGGACCGGCTGACGCGATGGGCGCAAACGCTTGCGCTTCCTTCCGACAACACCGCTTTCTTCAACTTCCTCGCATCCCACGACGGCATCGGGCTGAACCCGGCACGCGGCATCCTGGACGACGGGGAAATCGCCGCGCTGGTGCAGCGCACGCAGGAGCATGGCGGCCTCATCTCGTACAAGCACCTTCCGGACGGCTCCGAGGTGCCCTACGAGATGAACATCAACTATCTCGACGCCCTCTCGGATCCCGCAGCCGCGGAGCCGCCTGAACTCGCCGCGCGCAAGTTCCTCACCGCCCAGGCCATCATGCTGTGCCTGCAGGGGATGCCGGGGGTCTATTTCCACTCGCTCTTCGGATCCCGAGGCGACCGCGCCGCCGTAACATCGAACGGGATCAAGCGCCGGATCAACCGCGAGAAGCTCGACTATGCCACACTCCTATCCGAGCTCCAGGACCCGGCATCCCTGCGGAACCGGGTGTTCGGCGGCTTCCGCGCACTGCTCCAGTTCCGGCAGGCGCACCCGGCCTTCGCCCCGGCCGCCGCCCAGCGGGTGCTCGCACTCGATCCGCGCGTGTTTGCAGTCCTCCGCGAGACGGCCGATTGTCGCGATCGCGTGCTGTGCCTGCACAACGTCGCCGAAGAGACGGTCCGCGTGCACACCGCCGGCGCCACGCCGATCGACCAGGTGATTCCACCTTGGGGCCAATGCTGGCTGCCACTGACCTGAGCACACCCCGTCGCCAACGGGCCTTGGGTCTTCGATGGATACCTCGATCTGGAGTGCCGCCGCAGTACAGGCAACAACCCAGACACCACAAAATGAGGGAGCGCATGATCGGGACGTCCACAGCGGCCCACGGGTCCAGCCAATCGCGGCACCTAGCCTCCACCCCATCCGATTCTGATGAGCATCGGGACGGGGCTGTGCTTATTCCCTCCGGATCGCCGACCACACTGGCTCCATGACTCCCGACACCTGGATCGTCCTCGGCCTGGTCGTCGCCATGATGGTGGCGTTCTTCACCGAGAAGTTCCCGCCCGAGGCGGTCGGGCTGGTCGGCGCCGTGGTGCTGCTGCTCACCGGCATCCTCTCGCCCGTCGAGATGCTCTCGGGCTTCGGCAACCCGGCCACCGTCACCGTGGCGTGCATGTTCATTCTCAGCGCCGGTCTCCAAAAGACGGGCGCGCTGGCCGCCCTCGGTGCCGTCCTCATGCGCACCGCCCGCTGGCCCTGGCTGCTGTTGCTCCTGATCATGGTCGTGACCGGCGCGATCTCGGCCTTCGTCAACAACACCGCCGCCGTCGCCGTGCTGTTGCCGCTCGTGCTGCTCGCCGCTCGCGAGCGCAAGCTGCCCGCCTCGCGTTTCCTCATCCCGCTCTCCTACGCCTCGCAGTTCGGCGGCGTGTGCACGCTCATCGGCACCTCGACGAACCTGCTGGTCAACTCCATCGCCGTGAAGACGGGTCTCCCGGCCTTCACCATGTTCGAGTTCGCCCAGCTCGGCCTGCTGCTCTTCGCGGCTGGCACGCTCTACCTTTGGATCCTCGGTCCCTGGCTGCTGCCCGACCGCGCCGCCGCCGAAATGGTCGAGCGCTATGGGCTGGGCGAGTTCATCACCGAGCTGCGCGTCATGCCCGGCTCCCCGCTGATCGGGCGTGCCCTGGGCGCGGGCCGCCTGCCGGGCGACACCGCCGCCACCCTCGTCGAGATCGTGCGCAACAAGTGCCACCTGCTCTCCCCGCTCGACGAGCCCCTGCAGGCCGGCGACCTCCTCCTCGTGCGCGGCGAGGCCAAGGAGCTCCTCGCCCTCAAGGGCCGCCACGGTCTCGCCCTCAACCCCGAGTTCAAGTTGCGCGATGCCGTGCTGCAGGATGGGGATCTCATGCTCGCCGAGGCCATCGTTGCTCCCGGCGCGCCTTTCGCCGGCCAGACCGTCGGCGACCTGCGCTTCGGCGACGAACATGAGCTCGCCGTCCTGGCCCTGCAACGGCACGGCACCGTGCTCCGCCAGCGCCTCGCCCACACTCCGCTGGAGATCGGCGACATCCTGCTCGTGCTCGGCCGCCGCGCCGCCGTGCACCGGCTCACCCGCGACCGCGACTTCATCCTGCTCGGCGAAGTCTCTGCCCCGAAGCTCACCCGCGGCCGCGTGCCACGGGCGCTGGGTATCATGGCCGCCGTTGTCACCGTCGCCGCCCTCGGCTGGGTCGACATCCTGCCTGCCGCCATCCTCGGCGGCCTGGGTCTCTGGGCCACCGGCTGCCTCAAGACCGAGGAGATCTTCGAGGCTGTGCAATGGAGGGTCGTCGTGCTCCTCGCCGCCATGATCCCGCTGGGGACCGCACTGGAGAAGACCGGCGGTGCCGTCTGGCTGGCCAAACAGGCGCTCGACCTGGCCGGCAACGGTTCGCCCGTCTTCGCGCTGGGCGCGCTCTACCTCCTCACCGCCGTGCTGACCGAGTTCATGAGCAACAATGCCACCGCGGTCCTTCTCACCCCGCTGGGCATCGGCATCGCGCACTCGCTCGGCGTCGACCCCAAGCCCTTCGTGATGGCGGTGGCCTTCGCCGCCTCGACGAGTTTCGCCACACCGGTCGGCTACCAGACCAACGCCATGGTCTACACCGCCGGCGGGTATCGGTTCACCGATTTCGCCCGCCTCGGCATCCCGCTCAACCTGCTCTTCTTCGCCATCGCCCTCTGGGGCATCCCCCGCTTCTGGCCGTTCTAGCCACCACCTGCCTCGGCTCCGAGGTTGCCGATCCCGTCAGCGTCCAGCCCCCCGCGTTTCGCGCGTGCCACCGTGCCCACGGCGCCTCCACACTCGCGCCCCGCGCCCCCATGCTCACCTCCGAAACCAAGCGCCGCATCGACTCCTGCCGCGACATCCTCGTCGGCAAGCTCCCCCCTGCCCACCGACCAGGTCGAGCTCATCACCCTTGCCCTGATCTGCAAGTTCTAGATCCACCGCACCCTCGCCCTCCTCTGGGGCACAGAAGCCTGAACAGAAACGACGCCTTTCTTATTTTTCGAAAACGGAAAAGCTTCCGTAAGTAACCTATTTACAACGCGTTCTTATTTGTTTCGAAAAACGACACCATGAAACCGTGGATGGCAAAAGCCCTGAGTCTGTTGGCTGCCAGCTTGGAGCCGCCACAGCACGAGCTGAACGAGCTGGATTGGAAATCGTCGCTCTCGCCCGACAAACGTCGACTCACCGAGCACCTCTGCGCCTTCGCGAACCATCCCGGCGGCGGCTACTTCGTTTTCGGCATCGACAACACCGGTTTCCCAGCGGGCGTGAGCCAGACCGAAATCGAGCGGATCACCAACCAACTCGCCAATCTCGGCCGCGAAGCCGTCGAGCCCAAACTCGCGCTGGATCACGACATCGGGATTCACGCCGGCGTGCCGGTGCTGTTCGTCCATGTGCCCGAGTCCCAGGTGAAGCCGGTGCATCTGCGCGGCAAGAGCATCGAGGAGACGTTCATTCGTTCGGGAGCAACCACGCGCCCCGCATCGCGGCAAGAAGTCGGCACCTTGATGCTCCACAGCCACACGCCCAAGTGGGAGGAACTGCACTGTTCCGTGCTGCAAACCGATGCGGAGCTGATCGCCAAGTTGAACACGGATCCACTGCTCAAGATGCTTGAGCGCCCCACGCCCTCCAGTGAGGCGGAGCTGATCGAGTGGATGCAAAGCGAACGTCTGATCGCCCACGAGGCCGCGGGGGGCGGCTATTTCACGAACTTGGGTGCCATCTCGGCCGCGCGACAACTCGCGGATTTTCCCGACCTCAGCCGTAAGGCGATCCGAATCGTGGTCTACGACGGGCTTAACA
>JAEXPG010000390.1 GCA_023447015.1 Verrucomicrobiota bacterium | reverse complement strand
GTCTTGGACTGTGGCTCATCAACGCCTTCCTGCTCTGGGGGGCCGGCCGACTCGTCAAGGGCTTCCACGTTGAGGGACTTTGGGCCGCCCTGTGGGGGGCGCTGATCATCAGCCTCACCAACATGGCGTTCACGACGCTGTTCCGCGCGAAGAAGGCCGCCGCGCGCCGCGGTCCGCAGGAGCCGCCGCGGCCGACTCCGCCGCCCGGCAAGGGCGATGTGATCGACGTCTGAGCCGCGGCGAGAGCCTTATTCCGACGGGTTCTTTACAACCGCGCACTTCCCAATGGCGGCGGTTTCCCGAGGCTGGAGTTTCCGCGCCGCGAGGCGGCTGGCACGCTGGTCGTGACGGTTTCTCGGCCGGAGCAAACCCATAGCCATGACTGCATCCTGTTTCCGTGCCGCTTCGGCGTGCATCGGCATTCTCCTGCTGCTCGGCGCAGCGTCCCTTGTCGCGCAGCCGACCTTGACCGCACCCGCGACGAGCAACCTCGGCGTCGGGCAGGTCACGCTCACGCTCAAGTCTAGTGCCGCGGGCACCGGCTACTTCACGCTGCTGGAGGGCGCCGCGGCCACACCCGGCACCGGCGCGCAGACCCGGGCGGGCACCGATGCTGGCGGTCTGCCGGCGGCACGGATCGGGGCGCTTCCGCTCGGCGCCAACACCGTGGGGACCTACACCGTTCGCAACCTGAAAGCGGGTACACCATACACCGTCTGCTTCACGGCGGACGACGGCGCGGTGCTCCAGCCGACGGTGAAGACGGTGAAGTTCACCACGAAGGCGGCCGCCAATCTCGCCGGGTGCGACTGGGTCAGCGTCGGCGCCGGCAACTTCTCCGACGGTGCGGTGTCGAGCCCCGGCATGGCGCTGGCCCCGGACGGCACGCCGTACGTCGCGCTCACGGACCATGGCTTCTACGGACTGGCGTCGGTGGTGAGGTTCAACGGCACGGCATGGGACTTCGTGGGCGAGCGCGGTTTGTCCAACAGCGATGCGTACTACACAGACCTCGCCTTCGCGCCCGATGGCACCCCGTACTTGGCGAACAGCGAGTCCAACTCCTCCTGGGGCGCCGTCCGCCGCTTCAACGGCTCGGAATGGGAGGTCATCGGCGGCGCCGGTGTCGCCGGCGGCACGCTCGATGACCTCAAGGTGGTGGTGGCGGGCGATGGCACGGTCTACGTCGGCTTTCGCGGGTACACGCAGCTCACCGTGATGAAGTTTGGCCCGAGCGGGTGGGTGACCATCAGCGTGGGGGAGTTCACCGGGGCGGCCACCAGCCACTTCGACCTGGCGCTGGGACCGGACGGGGCTCCGTACGTCGCGTACGGAAACAGCACGGGCAACCGGCCGTCCCTCTGGCGGTACAATGGGACCGCCTGGGCACTCGTCGGCGGGGCGGCGACCGCGGCGGGAGCGAGCTCGCGGCCGAGCCTGGCCTTCGCGCCGAGCGGCGCGCCGCACATCGCGTACTGCGACGGCGCCAACGGCGGGCGGCTCAGCGTGGTGAAATTCGAGGGCGGGACTTGGACCACCGTGGGCGCGCGCGGCTTCGCCACGGACAGCGGGCGGTTCGCTCCCGTGCTCGCGATCGCGCCCGATGGTGCGGACTACCTGGCGTTCCACGACGCGGGCCTCGCGGGGCGGACGACGGTGATGCGCCTCAACGGTTCGGCGTGGGAGTTGGCCGGTCGCGCGGGTTTCTCGATCGGCGACGGCTATCCGCAACGGATGATCTTCGGTCTCGACGGTGTGCCGCTGCTCCTGATCACCGATGGCGGTGACGAGTACGGCACGACCCTGATGCGGCTCGCGCCGGCCACCGAGACGACCTACGCGCAGTGGGTCCGGGCGAACTTCACCGCGGCGGAACAGACGAGACCCGAGGTGTTCGGCCCCCAGGCCGACCCCGATGGTGGCGGCGTGCCCAACCTCGTACGCTTCGGTTTCAACCTGCCGGCGCGTGGTCCGGTGACGACGCCCACGACCAAGCTCGGCTTCGAAGGATATTGGGATCAAAGCGCCACGTTGACCTTCAACCGGCGGTGCAACGCCCCCGGGCTCACCTACACGGTGCAGGCCAGCGACGACCTGATCCGCTGGTTGCCGCACTCGGTCTGGGAGCCCCACGGCTCGACGGTGGTGAAGATCACCGATTTCGTGACGGTCCAGTCACAGCCGCGGCGCTTCCTGCGGGTGAAGGTCGCGAGCGAGAAGCTCGGCCTGAAGATCCTTGTTCCGGCCTATTTCTATCCTGTCGCAAACAGCCCGTGGACGCGCCTGATCGCCATGGCTGGGAAGACTCCTGCCGGCACGATCAATGCGATCGCCAACCTCAACAACGGCCCCGACAGCGGACAGGCGGCCGACATCGCCCCATACCAGCAGGTCATCAGCGGCCTGCGCGCGAAGGGCGGGCGGGTTTTCGGCTACGTGTACACCTCCTATGGGACGCGCGATGCGGCGGCGGTGAAGGCCGACATCGATCTCTGGTACTCGCGGTATGGCGTCGACGGGATCTTCCTCGACGAGCAGGCGAACACGCCCGAGGCATTCGGCTACTACCGGAACCTGCACGACTACATCGCCTACACCCGTGGCGGTCTCGTCATCGGCAACCCCGGTGTGGCGACGATCGAGTCGTACATGGAGGCGAACGATGTGACCTGCGTGTTCGAGACGGACGGGCCGACCGGCTTCCCCGCGTGGACTCCGCCGGTCTGGACGGCGAACTATCCGGCGAGCAAGTTCTACGTGCTTCCGTACAACGCCAACGCGACGGACATGGCGAAGTTTGTCGCCCGCGCCGCAGCGAACCGCGCGGGGTGGATCTACGTGACCGACGACACTCTGCCAAACCCGTGGGACACCTTGCCGAGCTACTTCGAGTCGTTGGTGTCGACCGCGATGATGGCGGAATAGGAGCGGGTGCCAAGCGGCGGTCCTGCAGGGGTAGGGAAGGACGGCGGTCTTGGCCGCCGTCCTGCGGGCCTGAAGCGCAGAGAACGGAGTCCTTTGCCGAAAGGGGGGCGCAATCGTTGGAGCGACCCCGCAGGACGATCGTGCAACAAGGGCGGGCAACCGTGCCGGGTTGCCGCGGTTCGCTGAGATGTGCCGGTCCACGCGAATGAAACCATCGGGCGCCCCGGCCAAGACCTTAGAAATCCGCCGTAAAGTCCCCAGTGGAGCTGCCGATTACACAGGCAACTCCAACCCCATGAATACTCACGTGCTTGCGCAGGCTCGGCGTCGTTCGAGCGGCTTCACCCTCATCGAGATGATCGGCGTGCTGGCGATCATCGCGATCCTCGCGGTCATCGTCGTCCCCAAGGTCTTCTCCACCATCGCCGGCTCCCGCGTCACCGGAGCGGTGGCCTCCATCAACTCCATGCGCTCGGCGCTCACCGAGTTCGGCGGGCGGTACGGCACGGTGCCGCTCACCACGGCCAACTCCCGCATCGACGACCTGCTGGTTACCGCCGGCATGCTGGAGAACCGCTTCGTGGTGAAGATCGGCACCCAGCCCGGCACCACCGTGGTGGCGGGCGCCACCTGGGCGAACGTCGGCGGCACCTGGCAGACCACGACCGCCGGCACGAGCCAGGCGACCGAGTCGCGGATCATCTGCTCGACCTCGAACGCGACTGCGCCGTCGACGGCCAACGGCGCCAACTTCCGCCTCAACGGCACGACCAATCTACCCGCCGGCTCGCGGGTGGTCGCGGCTGTGGTTGTCAACGTCACCGGCGCCGAGGCGCGCGAACTCAGTCTGCGCATCGATGGCGACTCGCTTTCCCAGACCGTCGCCACCACCGCCGACAATGCCGGCAAGGTTGTGTACGCCGCCCCCAACGCCACGACGGGCCTCACGACCGCCTACGTCTATCTCGCACACCAGTGATGGTCGGCCCCGGGCCGCGGGGGGGGCGGGCGGGGGGGGCGGGGGGGGGGGG
>JAEXPG010000347.1 GCA_023447015.1 Verrucomicrobiota bacterium | reverse complement strand
TCGCCGGTCATCATGCCGACGTTCTCCGGCCCGAAGTCGCGGCAGAGCGAGAGGAACTTCTCGTTCACCAGCGCCTTGATCGGGCAGGTGTAGACCGAGCGCTCGCCGGCGCAGAGCGCGCGGAAGTGCATCGCCGCCGCCACGAGCGATTTGCCCGAGCCGGTGGGCGTGTTGAGCACGACGTTCTTGCCCGCGAACAACTCGAGGATCGCCTCCTCCTGCTCCGGGTATAGCGAGAGCCCGCGTTCGCCCATGACCGTGAGAAAACGGTCGAGCACCGCATCGGCGTTGTACGGGCCGGGCAGCGGCGCAAGCGGGTGGTTCTGGGCGGAGGCGGTCACCCGAACAGCAACGCACGCCGCGCGCTCCGCTGTCGAGCGTCACCTTCGCCGCGCCTGCGCCTCCCCGCCTCCGACGGTGGGGCGGGCTTCACGCCCGCCATCTCCAGAACGCTCGAGGCCATCGTGCACCGCCAATGCTCCAGAGCAGCCGATCCGTAATCAAACTCGTGGCCACGAATAGGCACCAGGAGACACAGAAAGAAGGGATCGTTCTCGTGGGTTCTTGCGCCTTCTTGTGGCGAATCAGTCCAACCCTGCACAGTTCCCTTCGGCCGTTCCGTTTCCTGATTTCGTGAGTTCCAGATTCTCCGCGTTCCGTCCTCCGCTCTCCGTTCTGTCCGTTGCGGCTCTGCCACGTTTGCTCCCTGCGTCGGACATCCAATGGGAAAATTCCCCTGCAAATTTTCGCTGCATTTCCCCAGCGCTCGCTCCAACTTCCCCGCCTCATGCCCCATCGAATCCTCACCCTTGAGGAAGTCGCCGACTATCTCCACGTCACCCCGGACGATGTCATGCGGCTCCTCAAAACCGCCGACATGCCGCACATGATGCGCGGCAACCGTCCCGTGTTCCTGCGCGGCGACATCGATGCCTGGGCCTCCTGCCGCATCCTCCGGCTGCCCGACCGCCGGCTCACCGCTTTCCATGAGCAGTCGACCACCCGCGTCCGCGAGATCCGCGACGGCGACGCGCTGATGCCGGAGCTTCTGCGCTCCGAGCACATCAAGCTCGACCTCGCCTCGCGCACCAAAGCCGCGGTCATCCGCGACATGGTAGACTTCGCCGCCACCACCGGCCGGGTGTTCGATTCGAAGGCGCTGCTCGCCAGCGTGCAGGAACGCGAGGAGCTCTGCTCCACCGCGCTGCCCGGCGGCATGGCCCTGCTCCACGCCCGCAACCACGAGGAGTACGCCTACGAGGGCTCGTTCCTCCTCCTCGGCCGCACGATCGCCGGCATCCCCTTCGGTGCGCCCGACGGCGGCCACACCCGTCTCTTCTTCATGCTCTGCTGCCAGGACGACCGCCTGCACCTGCACACCCTCGCCCGCCTCTGCATGATGGCCGCCAAGACCGATCTCCTCGCCCAGCTCTGGCACGCCCCCGACGTCGATTCCGCCCACGCGATCCTCGGCGAATGCGAGCAGACGACCCTCATCGGCAAGGCCCCCGCCGAAGCGGAAGCGGGCTGAGCGAGACCCGCTCCACGCCAGGGGAAATCGTCCCTGAAAGTCTCAAAACCCCTGAACCGAGCAATCATCCGCCCCGCGGTCGTAAAGGCGGTTAGGGTCAAGAACACTGTTGGTCAAAAGACGATGTTCTCGCTCTTTCGAAAGCGTCCGAAGTTCGGCAGTGACCTTGTGCGTCTGCTTGCGCGCGCAGAAGCACGGGCGCGGGAGTACTCCCACGACTACGTAGGCGTGGAGCATGTCTTTCTTTGTTTTCGCGATCTGCCCGAGACTGATGAAGCAGCACAGCTCTTGAAGTTGTTGCCGGTCGATGGGCCAGCCTTCTGGGCCGATCTAGAGCGCCAGACGAAGGTCATAACTGGGCGGCCGGTGCCAAATGTCCTGCCACACACACCACGACTGGATTGGGTGCTTCGCGCCGCAGAAGCGTGGGCCGTCGCTGGGAAAGAGACAGAGGTCACCGCGCTGCACTTTCTCGCGGGCGTCGGCCAAGACCGGAACAGCCTCGTAGCACATGTCCTCCGCGGCTACCTTGCGAAGAAGAATCCGGAGTTCACGAACACCCATGCGCTGGTCGGACATTTCGTGATGAAGGTGGCCTTCCCATACGCCGTCTTTTTCCAAAAGGAAGAGTCACCCAATAAGCTACTCCAGCCAACGCCGGCTACTGCCACGCCGCCAGCTGACGCAGGCAGCGCGCCAGCAACCAGCGCGGCTGACCGTTGAACGCTCGCCCACCCGAAAGTTTCGCTGCGCCGCCCTGAGTTCGGCCCTTCGCCGCCAGCTCCCGCCGCGAAATTCCCGCTTCCCTCCCCTGCGCGCGCCCCCCAGCCTGCGCGGCGTCCACTCTCCATCGCCGCCATGCTTCCCTACAAGATCAGCGTCCTCGTCTTCGTCGATAACCGCGCCGGCGACCTCCTGCTCATCGAGCGCGCGAAGGCGCCCAACGCCGGCCTCTGGAGCCCCATCGGCGGCAAGCTCGAGATGCACACCGGCGAATCGCCGTTCGAGTGCGCCGCGCGCGAGGTCGGCGAGGAGATCGGGCTGCAGATCGTCGCCGAGCGCGACCTCCACCTCTTCTCCATGATCGCGGAGAAGGCCTACGAGGGCCAAAGCCACTGGCTCATGTTCCTCTTCCGCTGCCGCGTGCCGATCGACACCCTGCCGCCGCACATCTCCGAGGGCCGCTTCGGCTTCTTCTCGCGGACGGCGATCGACCGGCTCCCCCTGCCGGAGACCGACCGCCAGGCGCTCTGGCCGATCTGGGACCGCCACCGCGACGGCTTCGTCGCCCTGCGCGCCGACTGCCACCCGTCGCAGAAGCTGGAGGTGGTCGTGGAGCAGATCCTGCCCGGCAGCCGCCCGGCCTGAGCGACTCCTCCGCCAAACACCGTTTTGACCAAAGCCGCCCATGCACGGGCGGTTTTGTTTTATCGACGTGTGAAAAACACGCCGCGCGGGCCGTAACCGAATTCTCCAGCTGCATTCCGCGCGACACGGTACCAGTACCGGCATGCCCATACACTTGCTGGCGCGACGCTCTCATCCGGCGTCCGCGCCTCCCCTGCAGTACCTCTCGCCATGCCTATGCGCCGTCTGTCCATCCTCGTCTCCGCGGCCCTCCTCGCCGGGCCGCTCGCCGCCGCCCCCAACACGCCCGCCCGCGTCGAGGTCTCGCTCACGCAGACCGCCGCCGCCAATCCGCCGCTCGGCTCGAACGAGTTCGGCGACCCGGGCGGCACGCAGTTCTCCGCCGGCAACCTCATCCCCGACTGCGGCTTCGAGCCGATGTCGATGCGCCGGCGTGTCCGCGTTTCCCGCACCGGCACGGAGAACGGCTACCCGTGGTTCGAGTTCGACGAGAGCGGCGGCATCACCGGCTGGGAGCTCACCACCACCGGCCTCTACAACGGCGCCAGCGTGCGCATCTACCGCATCGTCGATGCCAACGGCCAGCCGTTGCCCCAGGGCTCGGACAACTATCTCGATCTCGCCAACGCCGCCGCCTACACGCTCGTCGGCAACACGACCATCCCCGAGGCCGGCGCCGCCAATCTTCCGCTCGGGGGCTGGGTCGACTCCACCTACGCGATGCCCAACGCCGTGTACGGCACCCGCGCCAACCTCACCTACACCGACGCCCGCTGGGTCGAGAACGGCAAGACCTACTACTACATCGTCACCGCCATCGGCTCGAACTCCACGGACAACGGCGGCACCAACGAGAGTGATCCCGCGACCGCCATCGAGCTAGCCGCCACCCCGCAGGCCGGTCTGCCACGCACGCCGCACATCTACGCCACCAGCGGCGACGGCTTCAACGAGATCGGCAACGTGGCCACCGGCAACTGGTACGGCTTCCAGCCCCGCGTCGCCGGCGCCACCGGCACCGTGACCTGGGCCCTGCTCGACGCCGCCAACAACCCGATCACCCCGCCCGCCGGCCTCACCTTCAACCCCACCACCGGCGAACTCGGCGGCCAGGCCACCAGCACGCCCGCGGCGACCCTGCTGCGCTTCCGCGCCACCGCCGCCAACGGCACCGCCACGCGCGACTTCATCCTCAACAATCCCGCGTGGACACCGACCGGCGGCACCACCCGCCCCCTGCCGCCAACCAACATCACCGCCACCGCGGGCGACGGCTACGTCCATCTCTCGTGGACCCCCAGCGCCACCGCCGGCGTCGTCGGCTACCGCGTCTACCGCGCCGAACTCCCGCGCGCCCAGCAACGCCAGCGTGTCTACCTCGCGGCCGGCGCGCCCGCCTTGGTGAAGGACGACTATGTCCACCTCGAGAAGCGCATCCTCTCCGCCAACCCCATGTGGGCCCACCCCCGCGTGCGCACTGGCACCGTCAACGAGACCTGGCGTACCAATTCCTCCAACACCACCCTCCGCCGCGTCGCCCATCCCGGCTCGATCCCCGCCGACTTCCGGTTCCCCGGCGACTCCTGCCTGCAGGTGACCGCCGCCGGCACCGGAACCGACGAGATCTCGGGCCCCGCGATCTTCTTCCCGGCCATCGCCAACGGCGAGGCCCAGTGGTACAGCCAGCTCGAGCCGGGCCGCACCTACCGCTACGAGGCGTGGCTGCGCCAGAGCGGCCTGGCCGCCTCCGGCCAGGTCACGCTCACCATCAGTGGCGCGTACTCGGCCATCGCCCAGACCTTCGCTGTCGACTCGACCTGGCGGCTCTGCGCGTTCGAGTTCACCGCGCCGGCCCGGCCCACGACCAGCTGGCACATGTGGCCGGTCGTCCGTTTCACCGGCCCCGGCCAGCTCTGGGTCGACAACATCCGGCTCTTCCGCGCCGACACCCCCGCCGACCGCACCGCCACCCTCGCGCCGCCCAGCCCGCTCGTCTTCGATGAGCTCATGGCCTCGCAGCCGACCACCGGCGAGAAGGGCATGCTGCGCTCGATGAGCATGCTGCTCAACAAGGCCACCATGGCCAGCTGCCTCGGGCTCAACCGCGACGCCGGCCTGACCATGAACTGGTACCAGGCCGCCGACACCGCGGGCAACATGACCGTGCCCTACTTCCTCCAGTACGCGCTGCGCTCCGGCGACTCGCCGGCCACCCGCCTGAAACCCTGGTTCAACATCTCCACGAACATGCGCGAGGACGAGTGGCTCGCCCTGGTCGAGTACCTCGGCGCCACGATCGACCCCTCCAACCCCGCCGATGTCGCCGCCAAGCCCTGGGCCTACCTGCGCTACCGCCAGCGCGGCGTGACCACGCCGTGGACCGAGGAGTTCACCCGCATCTACCTCGAGTTCGCCAACGAAACCTGGCACAACGGCGCCGTTTCCGACGAGTGGTTCGGCTGGGGACGCTCCGGCTGGGTGCACGGCGGCGCGCAGGAGTTCGGCCTCGCCGCCCACTATCTCACCTCCTACGTCCGCAACCGTTCCCCCTATTTCAACACCCTCGACGCCGCCGGGAAGCTGCGCTTCGTCATGGGCAGCAACTACCAGAACTACGGCGAGAACGCCGCCGCCGGCGCGCCGTTCGCCCACGCCATCGGGCACACCACCTACGTCGGCCCGAAATGGGAGGTCGACGAAACCCCGCTCGCCACCTACGACGACCACGGCATCCAGGCCACCCTGCTCGGCCACGTCGCCGACACCGCCACCTCGTTCGCCAACTACCGCCGTTGGCGCGAGCAGCTCGCGGCCGCCGGCCACACCATGGATCTCCTCGGCTACGAGGGCGGCCCCAGCGGATACTCCCTGCCCGGGCAGGACACGCCCACCCAGCACGACTACTCCGAGCGCTACGGCAAATCGCTCGCCATGGGCGTCGCCGCCCTCGACGCCTGGCTCGCCGCCTACGAGGCCGGCTTCTCCGATCAGGCCTACCTCGGCATGGGGGTCGGCGACTACTGGTCCTCGCACACCCAGATCGCCGACGGCTACCGCCCCCACGCCGGCTGGCTCGCGCTCACCCTGCGCAACCGCCACGCCTCCGGCCGGATGATCCGCACCGCCGTCGTGCAGTCGCCGACGATTCCCTGGGACAGCACCGAGTACCCGCTCGTCTCCTCCTACGCCTTCCGCGCCGGCCGCCGCCTCGGCGTCTTCCTGCTTTCGCGCAAGCTCGGGGGCGTCCACGACGGCATCGACTTCGGCGACGGCACCACCCCCGTCACCCTCGTCCTGCCCGGCAATCCCACCGGCCCGGCCACCCTCTACCACCTCAGCGGCGATCCGCGGGCGACCAACATCAACGCGATGAACGTCACGATCCAGCAGACCACCGCCACCCTCGGCCGCGAGACGACCGTCACCCTCCCGCAGGGCTCGATCTACCTCTACGTCGTCGACACCGACCTGCCCGACCGCGACGACCCGCTGCCCGCCCCCGCGGCGTCGCCGGCGATCGCCTACACCTCGACCAGTGCCGCGCTCAACTGGCCCGCCGTCGCCGGCGCGACCGGCTACACCGTCTTCCGCAGCACGAAGCCCTTCTTCGACCGCGCCGACGTCACGGAAACCATCACCAGCGCCACGAACTCGTACACCGACACCGGCGCCGTCGGCGGCACCACCTACTACTACCGTGTCGCCGCGAACAACGGCTGGGGCACCGGCTTCTGGAGCCTCGTCGCGACCGGCGGCACCAACTCCGCCACGCCGATCCTGCCTGCGCCCGTGCTCGACGGACTGCTCGAAACCACCGGTGCGCTCGTCGCCAACTGGCACGAGGTCGCCGGCGCGACCGGCTACCGTGTCGGCCTCGCGACCAAGGCCGGCGGTCCCTACACGTGGACCGACACCGGCATCGCCACGAGCTGGACCTTCACGGGCCTCGAGAACGGCCGCACCTACTACGCGGTCGCCTACGCGTACAGCGCCGCCGGCCGCGGCCCCG
The DNA here is from genome assembly GCA_023447015.1 of Verrucomicrobiota bacterium. Lineage (GTDB taxonomy): Bacteria > Verrucomicrobiota > Verrucomicrobiia > Opitutales > Opitutaceae > CAJCBL01. The sequence goes on along the minus strand of JAEXPG010000347.1, from coordinate 1,417 downwards.
ACTCGACGGAGCGCACAGGCGTGCCGCTGACTCCGGGGCAGACCGCCGTGCTCGCCGCCTGGGAAGGCGAAGGTGCGCTCGTCTACAGCACCCGCCTGAGCAATCCCCCGCTGACGTTGCCCGTGGCACGCCATCTCCTCGCCCTCGGGGCCAGCGACATCACCCGCGGACCGGGAGTCCACTTCGACACCGACAACTACGGATTCTCCATCGGCCACTACGACGGCAAGTTCCCGTTCCAGCCGGACACCGATTCGGGCAACTTCGGCGCCACTGGCGGTGGTTCGCTCGCCAACATCGTCGCGCGCGAGGTCTACATCGGCTGCACCGTCACCCCCGCCGCCGGCCAGTCGGTCTCGATCAGCAGCCTCGACACCGGATTCCAGTACTCTTACGGCAACCGCGAGACCCCGATCCGCCGCCTGCAGGCGGTCCTGCGTTACCGCGTCGGCTCCGGCGACTGGCACGTTGTCGCCGCGCCGGGTACCTACAGCGTCGAGGCCGGCTACTGGATCTACAACGACCTCACGCTCGCGCTCGCCGGCGAGACCGCGCTCCAGAATGTCACCCAACCGGTCGAGCTCCGCTTCTACCTCTACTGGACCGGCGACGACGCCCGTTGGCATCCGGCCTCGCTCGTCCGCCAGTCCGGCGAAGACCTGATCATCCGGGGCACCAGCACCACCGTCGCCGCCCCCGGCCAGCCGGCCGGACTGCGCACCGCCGCCGGCCGGCACCAGGTCGCACTCTCCTGGACACCTGTCGCCGGCGCCACGAGCTACACTCTGCGCTGGGGCACGTCCGCCGGAGTGTACACCGGTAGCCTCACCGGCCTCACCCAAGCCACCGCCACGGTCACCGGTCTGCCCGGCGGCGTCCCGCACTACTTCACCGTCGAGGCCGTGAACACGTTCGGCTCCGGCCCGGCCGCGACTCCGGTGTCCGCCACACCGCTCACCGCGTTCCAGACCTGGCAGGCCGCGCACTTCACCGCCGCGCAGATCACCGCCGGCCTCGGCAACGCCACCGCCGATCCGGACGCCGACGGGCAGACCAACCTCGTCGAGTACGCCTTCGGATCCGATCCGACCACCGCCAACGTTCCGGCCGCCCAGATCACCCGTGCCGGCACCCCGGCGCTGCTGACCGCCACCCTGCCGATCTGGGCCGACAACGACGACCTCACCATCACGGTCGAGGCCTCGGCGGATCTCGTGACCTGGACGCCGCTCGCCCGCAGCACCGCCGGCGGCGCGATGCTCCCTCTTGTCGGCGGTGTCCAGATCGTCGGCACCAGCGGAGCGCCCGGGACCTTCGTGGTGCGCGACGATCCCGCGCAGGCCGCGGCCCCGCGCCGCTTCTTCCGGGTAAGCGTGACAACGCCCTAAACCCGAGTCCCAAGACAGAACGTCAACCA
>JAEXPG010000308.1 GCA_023447015.1 Verrucomicrobiota bacterium | reverse complement strand
GACCACGGCCTCGCGGAAGGCGGCGAGGTGGGTGCCGCCCATGGTGGTGTGCTGGCCGTTGACGAAGGAGAAGTACTCCTCGCCGTAGTGGGCGCCGTGGGTCATCGCGATCTCGATGTCGTCGCCGGCGAAGTGGGCGATCGGGTAGAGCGTCTCGCCGCTGAGGTTCTTCTTGAGGAGGTCCTCGAGGCCGTTCTCGGACTTGAAGGGCTTGCCGTTGAGCGTGAGGGTGAGCCCGCGGTTGAGGAAGGCGTACTTCCAGAGCAGGTCCTCGATGAACTCGGGGCGGAACTGGTAGTCGGCGCCGAAGAGCGCGGGGTCGGGCGTGAACTCGATGATGGTGCCGTTGCGCTCGTCGGTCTTGGCCGGCTTGTGGTCCTTCTTCAGTTTGCCCTGCTCGAACTCGACGATCTTGGTCTGGCCGTCGCGCACCGCCTGGGCGCGGTAGGTAAGGGCGAGGGCGTTGACGGCCTTCTGGCCCACGCCGTTGAGGCCGACGGATTTCTGGAACGCGGCGGAGTCGTACTTGGCGCCGGTGTTGATGACGGAGACGCACTCGAGGAGCTTGCCCAGCGGGATGCCGCGGCCGTAGTCGCGCACGCGCACGGTGCGGTCGGTGAGCTCGATCTCGATCTTCTTGCCGAAGCCCATCGTGAACTCGTCGATGGAGTTGTCGATGGTCTCCTTGAGGAGCACGTAGATGCCGTCCTCGGCGTGGGCGCCGTTGCCCAGCCGGCCGATGTACATGCCCGGGCGGAGCCGGATGTGCTCGGTGGAGGAGAGGGTCTTGATCGAGGACTCGGTGTAGGCGGAAGCGGCGGCCATGAGCGGAAAGTCGGAATGGATGAATGCGGAAGACTGAAGACGGAAGACGGAGGACGGAGAAGAGGCTAGGGCGTGCGGCTGGGAGGCAAGAACGGAGTGCGGGGGAAGGGAGCGGAAGAATCCGGGCTGGCGGCGGCAATTCTGAGAGGCGAGGCTTGGCGGCGATGAAACCCCTGTTGGCGTTGGTGATCGCGGCGATGGTGGCGGTGCGCGCCTTCGGCACCGCGCAGGTTCCAGACAAGCTGATCCTCGACGGCAAGGAAGTGCCGCTGCTCGAGAACCCGTTGGAATACCTCTGGCTCGACGAGAATGGGACGCCGGTGCTGTTCAGTAACGAGCTTCCTGAACCCGGTGCTTCAGCGGAGGAGCTTCGGAAGTGGTGGGCGATAGTCGCGCAGCGGCCGCGGAGACCTGATGCCTTGTTCGAGGGCGAGATCTCGACGGGCGACTGGCGTGGCTACGTGGCAACCTGGAAACTGGAAGGGGACCGTCTGTTGTTGGTGAAGGTCGAGCAGGAACACCAAAATCAATCCCAGCCTGTGCCGAAGGATCGCGAGGCCCGTGAGAGGTGGCGGCCTGAATGGGAGACGCGTGAGATCCCGATCGAGAGAATCCTGCCCGGCAAGAAGTTGCCGGTCTTCGCCGAATGGTATTCGGGCAAGCTTCGGGTTCCGCAGGGCAAGATGTTCGACTACGCCCAAATAGGCTATGGCCCAAGGTCTGCGCGTGACACCTTTCTGGATTTTCGGAACGGCGTACTGGTCTCCCGCGTGGACATCGACAACACCGGGAAGAACCTCTACCGCACGGAATATGCCCAGCCGTGGAAGACCTATGGTGACGAGGGAGGGACGGTCTGGAGCTGGATCGATCCTCGGTTGTTCAACTATGCGTGGATCAGAACACTCATGGACTCGGGAGTGCCCTTCCGGACACGGGGAGGGTTCTCTCAGCGGCCGCCTGGGCGCGATCACCTTTGGCTGGAGAGCCAACAGGCCAAGGCGACCTTGCTGGTCTACGAGATCCCTGAACGATCGCGTGACGCGATTCCGCTTCATGCGCTGCCTGATGGTGAGCTGCCGGTCGATGGCACGCTGGTCGAGATCGAGTGCCGGTTCGTGAAGGGCGGCGAGCGGCAGGAGTTGCACGTGAGCAGCATCCGCGAGCTCAAGCCGAGCGAGGCGCTCTTTCACACGGACTTCTCCGAGTTCATCGAGAAGTGGCGGAGCGAGATGAACGCGGATCGTGAGCGGAAAGCCGTGGAGGCGAAGAAAGCGGCCGAGCCGGCGAAGGCAGAATGAACGTTGCGACGTGCTTGGTCGGGCGCTGCTTCGGCACGAGTCGCTGGATCGGTGCTCGCAACTGGTGTGTGAACTGGGCCAGCTGGATCGCCCTGAGGGGACGACCGACGCGGTGCCGGATGCAGGGTGGGCTTTTCGCGTTGAGGCGGTGAACCGGGCTGCGAACGATTGTGCGCATGAGTGATACGCAGCACGGCGGCGGGGGTGCGAGCTTCCTGGCGCTGGGGCGGAGAAAAGACCTGGAGGCGGACATCGCCAACACGATCGTGCGGTTGATGGACTGCGTGAGCTTTGAGATGGCGGAGGACAAAAGATCTTTCTTCCGCCGGCTCTTCGAAGGGAAGGAGGTCGAGCCGCCGGCCGACGCGGCGCCGTGGGTCGCCCGGAAGAAGCTCGAGGAGGCTTGGCGCTGCCTGAAGCAGCGGGAGTGGCTCAGTCTCCAGGGCGGCTCCGGTAAACGGCCGGTGGTTTCGCTGGAGCCCTTGCGGGGCATGCGGCGACTGCGACGGCTCTGCTTGTGGGACAACGCCGTGTGCGACCTGGAGCCACTGAGTGGACTCCTCGCATTGGAGAAATTGGGGCTGATCAAGAACCAGATCCGGTCGCTCGCGCCGCTGCGGAGTTGCACGTCGTTGCGCGAGCTCAGCTGCGATGAGAATCCGATCACGGACTTTTCGGTGCTGGCGGTTTTGCCGGAGCTGCGGTCGCTGGAGATCTCGGCGGATCAGGTCCCTGCATTCTGCGGCTGTGGCGCCCTGCCGCAGTTGCGGAAACTGAAGATCGTGGCGCCAGGAGCCGTGCCTTCGCTGCGGGACCTGCCGCCGATGCCCAGTCTGATCGGTCTCGACGTGGATGGGCTCGAATCGCTCGAGGGCCTTGAGCGTTGCCCGGAGCTGTTGAACCTCAACGTGCGTGGTGCTTTCGGTTCGCTGGTGCCCTGTGCGAGCTTGGCAAGACTCACCGTTGGACACTTCTCGACTGATCGGGAGCTCGATTTGTCGCCGCTTTCGGCGCTTTACGCGCTGCGGAAGCTGGGGTTCTGGAGGGCAGGACTGACGAAGCTTGAGGCCCTCACCCGGCTGCCGGTGCTGCACGAGGTCGGTGCCTGGAGTGGCGCGGAGAAGGCGGAAGGTTTGGCGCTGCTCCGCTCCTCGTTGAGTCCGTGGGACGATGAGTTTGGTGCCAAGGCTGCGAGGACTCTCCCTGCGGCAGAATTGCGCGTCGTCAGCCGTTCGGAGTTCGACCGGTTCGACACCTTCGAACCGTATGGAATCCGGGAAGGCGAATGCGACGAGTCGATGGTGGGCGCCGAGCAGTGTTGGGTGCACGATCGAATCCGGTCGGCGCTGGCAATCGATCTGGCAGAGGATCAGGATTTTGTCCTGCCCGCCCGTCCGAATGGTTTCCGTCGGTCAGAAAGGCTGCTGATCTCCAGCCTGAAGGCATACACCTCGTTCCGCGAGATCGTGTGCCGGGTGCAGACGGTTCTGGGCGAGGCGAAGAACGACTGGGTCATCTTTTGCCAATCGGAGCTGTCTGAAGGACAGGAAGAGCCGCCTGCGTGGGCGAAGGACTTCGTCGTCTGGATCTACCCCTCTGAGATCTGGGTGACGGCGGAGCACGAGGCGACCGTGCGCCGGCTGCTTTCGTTCTCCGACAGCTGAATCACTCCAGCCGGTTGATCGTGCTGGCGGCGTAGGCGGCGCCGAAGCCGTTGTCGATGTTCACGACGGTCACCCCGGGGGCGCAGCTGTTGAGCATGGCCAGCAGCGCGGCGATGCCGCCGAGGCTCGCGCCGTAGCCGACGCTGGTGGGCACGGCGATGATGGGCTTGGCGACGAGGCCGCCGAGCACGCTGGGCAACGCGCCCTCCATGCCGGCGACGGCCACGATGGCGCGGGCGTCGCGGATCTTCTCGAGGCGGCCGAGCAGGCGGTGCAGGCCGGCGACGCCGACGTCGTACACGCGCTCGACGCGGTTGCCGAAAACCTCGGCGGTGATCGCGGCCTCCTCGGCAACGGGCAGGTCGGAGGTGCCGGCGGCGACGATGGCGATGAAGTTCTTGGCCGGCGTGGCGGGCGCGGGCGGGCGGCGGACGATCGTGCGCGAGACGGGATCGTGGGCGAGGTCGGGCGAGAGGTCGCGGGCGGCCTCCCAGTGCGCGGGCTCGGCGCGGGTGGCGAGGATGGCGTTGGGGCCGGTGAGCATGCGCTCGAGGATGCCGCGGACCTGCGCGGGCGTCTTGCCGGCGCAGTAGATCACCTCGGGGTGGCCGGTGCGCAGCGCGCGGTGGTTGTCGATCAGCGCGTAACCGAGGTCTGCCGACGGGAAGTCCTTCAGCTCCGCCAGCGCGGCGTCGAGGTCGGTGGTGCCGGTGCGGTAACGTTCGAGGATCTGGACGAGGGTTTCGCGGTTCATGGGGCGGTGAGGGACGGGGACGACTGAAGGGAGCGAAGAGAACGAAGGGCAGAGGGCGGAGAAGACGGAAGAGACCGGCAGGTCACAGAGGCCACAGAGGGGGAGGAGTGCACGGAGAGAAGACGAAAACGTATGGGGACGACAGAAGGGAACGAAGGGCCGAAGACGGACAGGTCACGGGGAGCACGGCGGGGAGGAGAGCGTGGAGCTTCTGGGGCTGGTTGATGACTTCCCTGATGGGCCAAGCCGCAGGGCCTGCGGTGGGTCTGAGGAATGCGAAGAGGAAGTTCTCAGTGTTCTCCTCTGTTCTCGGTGATCTCTGAGTCCAGTCCGGTTCAGGACTTCTCCTCGCGCTGGGCGAGTTCGGCGAGGAGGCGGCGCTCGACTTCGCGCAAGGGGAGGTTGTGCGCCGCGGCGAGGCGGCGGAGATCGTCGTGCTCGAGCTTCGATTTCATCGGGCGGCCGTCGAGCAGCGCGGTCTTCACGCGTACCGGGCCGAGCGAGGTGGCGACTTCCTCGAGCGTGCGCCCAAGGGCGAGTTTGCCGACTTCGCGGCGGCGCAGGCCGAAGGTGGTCGTCTCGCGCAGGACGAGCTCGGCCAGCGCAGCCTCCTTCTCCGGCGGGCAGAGGACGGAGAGCGTCAGCGCCGGGCGCGACTTCTTCATCACGATGGGCGTGAGCCACGCGTCGGAGGCGCCGGCGGCGATAAGTTTCTCGAGAACGTAGCCGGCGGTCTCGCCGGTCATGTCGTCGAGGTTGCACTCCAGCACCACGGCGGTGTCGCGCGGGATAGAGGCAAAGGGCGTGGCAGAAGGGCCGGCCTCGACGCGGCCGGCTACAGCGGCTGCGCCCAAGAAGACGCGGAGAATGTTCGGGATCGGGCCGTCCTTGTGACCGATGCCGTAGCCGATGCGGTCGATGGCGAAGCTGGTCTGGTCGGTGAAGCCGTCGGCGCTGGCGGCGAGGATGGCGGCGCCGGTGGGCGTGGTCGCCTCGAAGGGCACGGTGCCGAGGCGCGTGGGCGCGCCGCGCAGGAGGTCGGCGGTGGCGGGCGCGGGCACGGCGAGGCGGCCGTGGGCGCATTTCACGAAGCCGCCGCCGAGCTCGATGGTGGAGACGAGGATGCGGTCGGGCTTGAGCCACTCCAGCGCGATGGCCGCGGCGACGATGTCGACGATGGAGTCGACGGCACCGACCTCGTGGAAACCGACCTCGGCGACGGGCATGCCGTGGATCTTGGCCTCGGCCTCCGCGAGGCGGGCGAAGATGGCGAGCGCGCGGCGCTTGGTGCCGGTGGGGAGCGCGCTGCGCTCGATCAGCGCGACGATGTCGCGGTGGTTGCGGTGTTCGTGCGGCTCGTGGCCGGGCGTGAGCGGTGCGTGGAGTTTGGCGACGGGCTTGTAGGCCGGGGCGCCGGCCTGGCCTTCGGGCGAAGAGGCCACCTCACCGCGGTGGCCTCCAGACGGAGAGGCCTTCTCCCCGCCGGGGCCCACAGACGACGGGCGGGCGGCGGGATCGGGTTCGCCGTCGAGGAGGACGTCGGCGCGGGTGCCGCCGATGCCCTTGCGCGAGTCGCGGGTGAAGCGCAGGCGCCAGCCGGGCAGGCCGAGTTTCTGCAGCTCGGCCTCGAGGTGCTCGGGCGGGACGCCGAGGTCGACCATCGCGCCGAGGTGCATGTCGCCGGAGATGCCGGCGGAGCAGTCGTAGTAGAGGGTTTTCATTTCGGTCGCGGCGCGGAAGCGAGCTCAGGTCCCACGGGGCACCTCACGGCTGGGCAGTGGGCGGCAGCGAGGCGGTGGCGACCCGGGCGGCGGTGTTGGCGGGGAGGACGCGGTTGAGGCTGCCCATCTGGTAGCCCTCGAGCTCGAGGCAGACGTAGCGGAAGCCGGCGGCCTTGATTTCACGGGAAAGGGTGTCGAGCAGCACGGGATCGAAGAAACCGTTACGCTCGGCGGGGGCAACCTCGATGCGGGCGATGTCGCCGTGGGGGCGCACGCGGCACTGACGGAAACCGCGGGCCCGGAGGGCCTGCTCGGCCTGCTCGACCGCGCGCAGTTTCTCGATGGTGATGGGTTCGCCGTAGGGGATGCGCGAGCCGAGGCAGGCGGCGGCGGGCTTGTCCCAGGTTGGCAGGCCCAGTTCGCGCGAGAGCTCGCGGATCTCGGCCTTGTGCAGGCCGGCGGCGCGCAGCGGGCTGGTGACCGTCATCTCGGCGAGGGCGGTGAGGCCCGGGCGGTAGTCGGCCTCGTCGTCGACGTTGGAGCCGTCGAGGACGGTGGCGACGCCGTGCTGCCGCGCGCCCTCGGCGATGCGGCCGAACTCGAGCTTCTTGCAGTGGTAGCAGCGGTTGATCGGGTTGGCGGCGACGGGCTCCTCGAGTTCGTCGTCGTGGATGAAGAGGTGGCGGATGCCGGTGAGCGCGGCGATCTGCTTGGCGGTGGCCAGCTCCTCGGCGGAGAACATCGGCCCGGTGACGGTGATGGCGATGGCGTTGTCGCCCACGGCGTCGCGCGCGGCGCGGCAGAGGAAGCTGCTGTCGACGCCGCCGGAGAAGGCGACCGCCACGCGCCCGTGGGAGGCGATGAGCTCGAGGAGGCGGCGGTATTTCTCGTCGAGGGTGGAGGGGGATGAGTTCACGGTGGGACGGGTAGGTAGGCGGCTTTTGTGCGCGGCGCGAATGGCCGAGGCCAGTGGAAACGTCGGCGGACGCATTGCCCCGCCAAGGAAACGCTGCCCCGTCAGGCCACCGGGGTGGCGGTCGGTGCCGGCGGCGGGCCGGGGTGGCGCGGCAGGAGCAGGTAGCAGCCGAAGGCGAGGGCGCCACACGTGAGCAGCGCCAGCATGCCGCCGGCGAGGGCGGCGGCGGAGTGCCACAGGACCGGCGCGAGCAGGGCGGTGACGAGCGCGTTGCCGGCGCTCTGCACGAAACCCTGGCAAGACGAGGCGAGACCGCGGCGGGCAGGGAAGAGGTCGAGCGCCATGATCGTGAGGCAGGGCATGGCCAGCGCGCTGCCGAGCACGTAGAGCACGAGCGGGAGGATGCTCCACGGCAGCGCCGGGGCGTGGAGCGAATGGAAGGCGAAGTTGCCCGCGGCGGCCACGGCCATGAACCCGTATGCGAGCACGACGGTGGCGCGGTTGCTCAGGCGGCCCGCGAGCCGGCCGGAGAGCCAGGTGCCGCAGAGCATGCCGCCGGTGACGGGGCCGAAGAGCCAGTAGAACTCCGTCTCCTCCACGTGCAGCAGCCCGAGGAGAAACGCCGGCGCCGACACGACGTAGATGAACACGGCGGAGAAGTTCATCGTGACGGACAGCACCAGCGCCACGAAACGCGCCGAGCGCAGCGCGCCCCAGTATCCGTGCAGCAGCGAGCCGGCGTGCAGGGGTTGGCGCCGCGGCACCGGCAGCGTTTCGGGCAGGCGGCGCCAGCACCACAGCCAGAGCGTGGCGGCGAAGAGCGCGACGAAGGCGAAGACCGAGCGCCAGCCGAACCAGACGTGCAGCCAGCCGCCCACGATCGGCCCGAGCGCGGGCGCGATGGCGAACATCACCGCGATGCGGCTCATCAGCCGGCGCGCCTCGGTGCCGTCGGCCACGTCGCGCACGATGGCGCGGCCGATGATCATGCCCGCGCCGGCGGTCATGCCCTGCAGCGCGCGGAAGACGATGAGCGCGCCGATGCTCCACGAGAGCATGCAGCCGACCGAGGCCAGCGCGAAGCCGGCGAGGAGGGCGAGGGTGACCTTGCGGCGGCCGAGGGCGTCGGAGATGGCGCCGTGCCAGAGTGTCATCGCCGCGAACGGCACCATGTAGGCGGTGAGCGTCTGCTGTACGACCACCGGCGTGGCGCCGAACTGGTGGCCGATCTCGCGGAAGGACGGCAGGTAGGTGTCGGTCGCGAACGGTCCGATGGCGGCAAGCGCGGCCAGCAATGCCGCGAGCCCGCGGTGCGGGTGGGCCGGGGCGGCGGGCGACGGGACTGGCGGCGTGGAGGACAAGCGACCGATGTTGGCCGTTGAGCGGCGGGCAGCGCAAGCGGGCAACCGGGCGGCCCCGGCGCGGCGGCTTGCCGTGCGCGCTCCGGCGGCCTTCGTGGCGGAGGCCCGTCCCGTGGTGAGCGGGGCGCGCGCCTGGTTTAACGGCGAAGGCCGAACAGCGGGTGGTGCGCCATGATCCAGAGACCGAGCCCGATCAGCACATAGGGGCCCAGCCGTGCCGACCAGCGGCGGACGAAGGGCCCCCAGGCCGGATGGCGCACGGCCGCGTGCGCGAGGGCGCACCAGACGAAGGCCAGCACGAGGAACGTGCCTGCGGTGACTAGTTTCTGGCCGAAGGGCTGGATCGCGAAGGCGGGGATGTAGGCGCCGAGATTGTCGCCGCCGTTGGCGATCGTGACGACCGCGACGCTGCGCCAGGAGGCGAGGCCGGCGGGGATCTCGTCGCCGGCCGGGCGGAAGAGCCACCGCAGACCGAGCAGCAGCGGGGCCAGGCCGAGCCATGGCAGCCAGGTTGGCGGCGCGGCGAGCGCGAGCCAGGCGGCAATGAAGCTTACCCCCGTGAGCACGCCCAACCCCAGCAGTTGGCCGAGGACGATCGCGCGGGCGCGCGCGCCGGGTTGCGCGATGAACACCGTGAGCAGCACGAGGTCGTCGGCGTTGGTGGCGGCGAACAGGAGCGCGGCGAGGAGGACGGCTTCGAGGAAGGCGAGCATGGTTGGAGTGCCGACCAGGTC
>JAEXPG010000219.1 GCA_023447015.1 Verrucomicrobiota bacterium | reverse complement strand
GCATCACCTCGACGTCTTCGACCGGGTCTCGCAGGAGCACTACGAGTTCGAGAGCGTCCAGCCCGAGGTCAGCGAGGAGCAGAACAAGCTCCGCAAGCTCCTCAACATGTCGGTCAACGAGATCGAGATGTCGGTTCGCGCCGCCAACTGTCTCAACAACGCCAACATCACCACCGTTGGTGAGCTGGCGATGAAGACCGAGCAGGAGATGCTCAAGTACCGCAACTTCGGCAAGAAGTCGCTCAACGAAATCAAGGAGAAGCTCGAGGGTCTCGGCCTCTCGCTCGGCATGAAGTTCGACGAGCGCCTCCTCGACTCCAAGAAGGAAGCCTGACCCGGCCGCGGGCGCCCCTCCTCGGGTCGCGCGCTCCGGTTGCCCGCCACACCACACCCGTTTCACGCCAATGCGTCACAGCAAACACAATCACCAGCTCGGAGTGAAGAAGGAGCACCGTTCGGCGCTCCTCGCCAATCTCGGCGCCTCGCTCATCACCAAGGGCCGCATCAAGACCACCCTCGCCAAGGCCCGCGCGCTCCGCCCCTTCATCGAGAAGCTCATCACCAAGGCCAAGAAGGCCGCCGCCATCGAGAAGAAGGACGGCAAGCTCCAGCCCCGCGCCATCCACCTGCGCCGCCTCGCCCTTGCCGAGCTGCGCAACGAGGACGCGATCACCCTTCTCTTCAACGAGAAGGTGGCGCAGTTCGCCAACCGCGCCGGTGGCTACTCCCGCATCTACAAGCTCAGCACCCGCCGCCTCGGCGACGCCTCCGAGATGGCGCTCATCGAGTTGGTTGCCGCCGATGATCCGGGCTACAAGAAGACCAGCCGTCCGCGCAAGGCCTCCAAGAAGGCCGCGGCCGAGCCGGTGGCTGAAGAGCCCAAGGCCTGAGTCCCGCGCCGCCAACGGCGCTCCCGCCTCGACATAGATTACCAAGACGCGTCTCGCTCCGGCGGGGCGCGTCTTGCGCTTTCCCGGACCGCCTCCCGTCTTCGCTCCCGTGTTCCCTTCCGACATCGGTATCGCGCTCCTGCTGGCCGTGGCCGGGGGCATCGCGTTGCTGGTTGCGCTCTGGGTCTTCTACGACCGTCGCGACCGTCGGCTCTACGACCACACCCGGCGCAAGACGACGTTCCACTGCCTCAAGTGCGGCCACGTCTACACCAGCGTGGAACTGCACGACCTCTGCCCCTGTCCCCGCTGCGGCCATCAGAATCCGCGGCTGCACTTCTGATCCCGGAGTTTTCCGCTCATCGGACCGGTTTCGTATCGACTGCCCCCGTCCTCGTTCGCCAACTTCCTCCCCCTTTCCCGCCATGACTCAAACCATCGCCGTCCTGGACTTCGGTTCACAGTACACCCAGGTCATCGCCCGCCGCATCCGTGAGTGTCAGGTCTATTCGAAGATCTACCATTACTCGACGCCGGCGGAGACGCTGAAGAAGGACGGCGTGCTCGGCATCATCCTCTCCGGCGGCCCGTCGAGCGTGCTCGCCAAGAACGCCCCGCTGCCCGATCGGGCGATCTTCACCCTCGGCCTCCCCGTCCTCGGCATCTGCTACGGCGTGCAGCTCATGGGCCAGTTCCTCGGCGGCAAGGTCGCGCATAGCGACGAGCGCGAGTACGGCCACGGGCGGCTGCAGATCCTGCGGCAGGGCGCGCTCTTCTCCGGCCTCGGCCATGTCGTGCGTGTCTGGAATTCCCACGGCGACAAACTCACCCAGCTGCCGCGCGGCTTCTCCGCCACCGCCCGTACCGAGAATTCGCCCTACGCCGCGATCGAGAACGCGGAGAAGAAGTTCTACGGCCTCCAGTTCCATCCGGAAGTCCACCACACGGAGAACGGCGTCCAGATCCTCCGCAACTTCCTGTACAACGTCTGCGGCTGCAAAGGCGACTGGTCCATGGCGAACTTCGTCGACCGGGCGATCGCCGACATCCGTGAGAAGGTGGGCGACGGCCGCGTGATCCTCGGCCTCTCCGGCGGTGTGGACTCCTCGGTGGCAGCCGCCCTGATCCACAAGGCCATCGGCAAGCAGCTCACCTGCGTCTTCGTCGACAACGGCCTCCTCCGCAAGAACGAGCGCGATTCCGTCGTCGCCCTCTACAAGCGCAATTTCAAGATCGACCTGCGCGTCGCCGATTCCGGCGAACTCTTCCTCAAGAAGCTCAAGGGGGTCAGCGACCCCGAGAAGAAGCGGAAGATCATCGGCAAGACCTTCATCGAGGTCTTCGAGGCCTCGCTCAAGTCGATCGGCAAGGCCGAGTACCTTGCCCAGGGCACGCTCTACCCCGACGTCATCGAGAGCGTCTCGATCGATGGCAATCCCGCGGCGGTCATCAAGAGCCACCACAACGTCGGTGGCCTGCCTGCCCGCATGAAGCTCAAGCTTCTCGAGCCCCTGCGCGAGCTGTTCAAGGACGAGGTGCGCGCCCTTGGTACCGAGCTCGGCCTCCCGCGCGAGGTCGTCTGGCGCCAGCCGTTCCCGGGCCCGGGCCTCGCGGTCCGTGTGATGGGCGACATCACCCCCGCGCGCTTGGAGATCCTTCGCAACGCCGACGCCGTCCTCCACGAGGAGATGGTCGAGTCGGGCTACTACTACAAGGTTTGGCAGTCCTTCTGCGTCTTCCTGCCGGTGCAGACCGTCGGCGTGATGGGCGACGAGCGGACCTACGACTTTGTCATCGCCGTCCGTGTGGTTGAGAGCGTCGATGCGATGACGGCCGACTGGGCGCGTCTCCCGCACGACCTGATGCAGAAGATCTCCACCCGCATCATCAACGAGGTGAAGGGCGTCAACCGCGTGGTCTACGACATCAGCTCGAAGCCGCCGGCGACGATCGAGTGGGAGTAAGCGGCGGGCCTTCCGTCGCTCTGTGCTGCTTCGAAGCGTCCGCCCTGCCCAGGGGGGCGCTTCTTCGTTTCTGCAGGCCGAGCCGGTGCATCCGGGCTTGGGCGCAGCACGGGATCCTGCTCGCCTCGGCGGCTCGGCCTGCCGGTGGATTGCTTTTCCCTCCGGGCACGGCAGTGTCGCGACCATGACGCGTTTCTCCCGTACCCTTGTTGCGCTCGCCGTACTCCCGATGCTCGTGCTTGCCGCTCACGCAGCCTCCGCCGACGAGGTCGTCGCGAAGGCCCGCCGCTACCTCGGAGCGGAGCGCGACATCGAGGCGATCCGATCAATCCGCTATCGCGGCAAGATCGAGGTTCGGGATTCCACGGGGGCGCTTGTCGCCGACACCTCCGGTACGCTGGACATGATCGTCCAGAAGCCGGCCCAGCATCTCAACGTCCGGACGAGCGCCAAGGTTCGAGATACCGTCGGACTCGACGATCTCAACGGCTGGCAGCAGCTCGAGCGGCTCGACCAGCCGGCCAGGCCTCGCGTCGTGATCATGCCGATGGCCGAGTTGCGGCGGTTGCAGGCGGTCACCTTCGAGAACCTTTCCTTCTTCCGCGGACTCGAGCGTAGAGGCGGAACCGTCGAGTCCCGTGGCGAGAGCGTGCTCGACGGGGTTCCGGTCGATGTGGTGGCGTTTGTCCATCCCCACGACATCGTGTTTGTCCGCTATTTCGACAAGGCGACAGGCCGGCTCCTGCTGACCGAGGATGCGACGGGCGCCAAGATTCGCGAGGAGGGGGAGGTGGTCGTCGACGGAGTCCGCTTCTCCCGGCGGATGCTCTCCACGGGGAAGTTGCCCAACGGCACGACCTACTCGGTGACGATCACCTTCGAGGAGATCAAAGTGAACGAGACCTACCCCGCCGAGCTCTTCGCCGTTCCAATGCCGAAGGCGAAGTGACCACACCGGCAGCGTTCCGGGACATGCGGTGTGCTTCGGCTGCGCGGTAGTCGCGGCCGGATCGTTTGCCGTCGGCCGTCCCAACCTGCGCGTCCACCGGGTTCGTCGCGTCGACGCCACTGTCCGATTGCCAAGCGTGCCGCCGGGGCCTTTCGTGCGGTTGTCATGCGTCTCCTGCGGTCTTCCGAACCCTCCTTTCGCCCAGAACTCGCGCGCTTCTGCGCCGCGGCCTCCGTGCCGGCCGAGATCCGCGAGTCGGTCGCCTCGATTCTCGCCGCCGTGCGCGAGCGCGGCGATGCCGCCGTGACCGAGTTCGTCCGCAAGTTCGACAAGGCCGAACTCTCGCCCGCGCAGTTCCGCGTGAGTGCCGAGGAGCTGGCCGCGGGGGCCAAGTCGCTCTCGCGGGAGCAGCGCACCGCCATCAAGGCCGCGCACCGCAATATCGTCGCCTACAACCGCCGCGGGCTTCCGCGCGACTGGACCGCGCGCAACCCGGACGGCGCCCAGGTGGGCGAGCGCTTCTATCCCATCCGGCGCGTGGGGCTCTATGTGCCGGGCGGCCAGGTTCCGTTGGTCTCCACCGTCTTGATGACCGTGGTGCTCGCGCAGATCGCAAAGTGCCCGGAGATCGCCGTCTTCACCCCGTCCGGCCCCGACGGGACGGTTTCCCCGGCGATGCTGGGCGCGCTGCACATGATCGGAGTCACGGAGGTCTACCGCATCGGTGGCGTGCAGGCGGTGGCCGCGATGGCGTACGGCACCGAGACGATCCCCGCCGTCGACAAGGTCTTTGGTCCGGGCAATGCCTACACTGTCGAGGCGCAACGGCAGGTCTTCGGAACCGTCGGCGTGGCGCTTCTGCCTGGCCCGAGCGAGGTCTGCGTGATCGCCGACGGCTCCGCGAACCCCGAGTACGTCGCCTCCGATCTGCTCGCGCAGGCCGAGCATGGCACCGGCCGCGAGAAGGTCTATTTCGTCACCACCTCCGAGAAGATGCTCAAGGCGGTCGAGGCCGAGATCGAGGCGCAGTTGGTCGAGGCCGGCCGGGCGGACCTCATCCGCCGGGTGCTCGACACCGGTTCCCTCGCCCTCCTGGTGAAGTCGCTCGACGAGGCGGCGACGATCGCGAATTTCATCGCCCCCGAACATCTCGAGCTCGAGGTGGCCGCCAAGGCGGTTCCGGCGCTGCTCAAGAAGATCACCACCGCCGGCGCGGTGTTGGTCGGGGGCGAGACGCCCACCGCGCTCGGCGACTTCATCGCCGGACCAAGCCACACGCTGCCCACCGGCCGCACCGGCCGCTTCTTCAGCGGCCTGCGCGTGGCCGATTTCCTCCGGCGCACGAGCGTCGTGCGCTACGATGCGAAGAGCCTGCCGAAGGCTGCGCCGGTCGTCGCCGCGTTCTCCGCCATGGAGAAGCTCGATTCCCACGGCCGCTCCTGTGCGCGGCGGCTGAGGTGAGGTTGGGCGGCGTTTCCGCGCACCCCTTGGCCCGAGTGCGCATCACCCGGATTCTGATCGGTTCGGGATTCCGGGGACGACCCCTCGCTGCCGGTGTGCCGATCGGGGCGGACCTCCGACGCGATGTTGCGGTCTCGGTCGGCGTGCTGGTTCACTCGGCGCAGCGGACCTGGACCTCGACGATCATCTCCCGGGTGCCGCGGCCGCGGAAGGTGCCGCTGACGGGGCGGATGTCGGCGTAGTCGCGGCCGATGGCGAGCTTCACGTAGTTCGTGCCGGGTAGGCGGCGGTGGGTGGGGTCGTAGCCGCGCCAGCCGAATCCGGGGAGCAGGATCTCGACCCAGGCGTGCGACGCCTCGATGTCGTCGGGCCGGCGGGCGGGATTGAGGAAGTAGCCGCTCACGTAGCGCGCGGGGATGCCGGCGCCGCGGCAGAGACCGAGCATGAGGTGTGCATAGTCCTGACAGACGCCGCGGCGCGTCTCGAGCACGTCGACCACGCGGGTGTTCACCTTGGTGGCGTTGGGCGAGTAGGTGAGGATGTCGTGCACGTGTTCGCCGAGGCGCACGGCGTCGGCCCAGAGGTCGTGCACCGCGCGGCCGAGGACCTGTTTCACCTCGTGCTGGAGCGGCACGGCGAGGGGGACGTAGCTGGAGTCGGCGAGGAAATCGAAGTGCTCCACCCCGATCGACGGATCGTCGAGCAGCGAGGGGGGGAAGGGCGCGAGCGGGAAGGGGCGCGGATCGGGGCGGGTCTCGACGAGGGAGATCGCCTCGATGTCGAGCTGCTCGTGGGCGGCGACGAGGTCGAAGTAGTGGACGCGGTTCTTGTGGAAGTCGGCGTACTCGCGGACGTTGGCCTCGGGGGCGAGGCGGAGCTCGAACTGGGTGCAGGTCTGGGCGGCGTCGGAGAGGGGGCGGAGGCGGACCTCGTTGAAGCTGTCGGTGACCGGCCCGTGGTAGAGG
>JAEXPG010000189.1 GCA_023447015.1 Verrucomicrobiota bacterium | reverse complement strand
GCAACGGGTATTTCGGGAGGGGGTCGCCTCTGTCGGATCAGTGGCTGCGCTGGTAGGTGCCGATCAGGCGGGCTTCGGCGAGAATGTGCCCCTGCATCGCATCGAGCAGGTCGCCCTTCCGCGGATGCGGCCGCAGGGGCAGTGTGGCGACGTCGAGCGCATAGAGCTTGAAGAAGTAGCGGTGCGGTTTGCCCGGCGGCGGGCAGGGGCCGCGGTAGCCGAGCTGGCCGAAATCGTTCGTGCCCTGCTGCGCGCCATTGGGCAGCCGCTCGACGGTGGCGACGTGCTCGGGCAGGCCGGCGGCGGCAGCGGGGATGCCGTAGATCACCCAGTGCACCCAGTCGCCGGCCGGGGCGTCGGGATCGTCGCAGATCAGGGCGAAGCTGTGCGTACCGGCGGGGGCGTCGGTCCAGCTGAGCGCGGGGGAGAAATTGGCGCCTTCGCAGGTGAACCGGGATTCGATCGGCCGACTTTCGTTGAAGGCGGAGCTGGTGAGTTTCATGGCGAGAGTGGACTGGGCGGTGGTGGCAGCACGGACCGTGGCGGGCGGGGGCGCGAGGAGCAGGAGGCCGAGGGCGATGAGCGGACGAACGATCATGCGGCGAAGGACGGTGCGCGTTCGGCGTGGCGCTAGAGCTTGTAGCCGATCTTGCGGAGAAGATCTTTGCGCCAGGCGATGTCGGCCTCGGTCTCGACGCCCAGCGGCGAGGCGCCGTCGACCACGCCGAGGATGCCGCGGCCGAGGGCGGTCTCGGCGACGAGCACCTCGGTGGGGTTGGCGGTGGCGCAGAAGAGATGGCAGACCTCGGGCACGGCCTTGAGGGCGTTGAGGACGTTGACGGGGAAGAAGCCCGCGCCGAGGAAGACGATGAAGGAGTGGCCGGCGCCGATGGCCTGGGCGTTGCGCACGGCGAGTTCGGTGAGCGCAGCATCGGTGCCGGAACGGCGGATCAGGCACTTTCCCGAGGCCTCGCAGAAGGCCAGGCCGAACATGATCCCGGGCACGGCGCCGACGAGCGCCTCGTGGATGTCCTCCACGGATTTGATGAAGTGCGTCTGCCCGAGGACGAAATTGGTCTCATCCGGTTTCTCGATCCTGACGCTGGTCAGTTGCATCGCCGCCTCCTGGTTGCCTAGGCCTTTGAGTTGCCGGAGAACAGCACCGCGTCAAACGGGCGGCGGCGATCGGGCGAAAAAGAAAAGGCCGGGCGCGAGGCCCGGCCCTGGAGGCGATGGAGCGGCGTTGTCCCGAACGCCGCCACGGGAGGGGTTACGCGAGCTTGGCGCCGAGGCGCTGGGCGGCGCGGATGAGGGCGTCGGCCATGTCGGACGGGGTCGCCGCCACCTCGATGCCGCATTCCTGGAAGACCTTGATCTTCGCGGCGGCGGTGTCCTCGGCGCCGCCCACGATCGCGCCGGCGTGGCCCATGCGGCGGCCGGCCGGGGCGGTCGCGCCGGCGATGAAGCCGGCGACGGGCTTCTTGTAGTTGGCCTTGATCCAGCGGGCGGCCTCGACCTCGGCGCTGCCGCCGATCTCGCCGATCATGATGATGCCCCAGGTGTCGGGGTCCTCGGCGAAGAGCTTGATGACATCGAGGTGGGAGGTGCCGTTGACCGGGTCGCCGCCGATGCCGACACTGGTCGTCTGGCCGAGCCCACGGGTGGTGAGCTGGTAGACGGCCTCGTAGGTGAGGGTGCCGGAACGGGAGACCACGCCGACGTGGCCCTTGCGGTGGATGTAGCCGGGGGCGATGCCGATGCGGCAGCCGCCGTTGCTGTCCTTGCCGGTGCCGGGGGTGACGATGCCGGGGCAGTTGGGGCCGACGAGGCGGGTCCGGCTGCCGGCCATGGCGCGCTTCACGCGGACCATGTCGCGGATCGGAATGCCCTCGGTGATGGCGACGACGAGGTCGAGCTTGGCGTCGACGCCCTCGAGGATCGCGTCGGCGGCGAACGGCGGCGGGACGAAGACGGCGGCGGCGGTGGCGCCGGTGGCCGTGGCGGCCTCGGCGACGGTGTTGAAGATCGGGACCTTCTTGTCGCCGTGCTCGAAGAACTGCCCGCCCTTGCCGGGGGTGACGCCGGCGACGATCTGGGAGCCGTAGTCGAGGGAGAGCTTGGCGTGACGCCCGCCGAAGTCGCCGGTGATGCCTTGGACGAGGACGCGGGTTTCGGGAGAGATGAGAATGGACATGGGAGAAAGCGGTTGGAGTTGCGGTGTCGGTTTCGCGTTTCTCCCGTCAGGCGACGAGTTTGACGATCTTCTCGGCGCCGTCGGCCATGGAGGTGGCGCTGACGAGGTTGAGGCCGGACTCGGCGAGGGTCTTCTTGCCGGCCTCGACGTTGTTGCCCTCGAGGCGGACGACGAGGGGGATGGTGAGGGAGGTCTCCTTCACGGCGGCGACGATGCCGGTGGCGATCACGTTGCAGTCCATGATGCCGCCGAAGATGTTCACGAGGATCCCCTTCACGTTCTTGTCGGTGAGGATGATCTTGAAGGCCGCGGCGACCTGGTCCTTGGAGGCGCCGCCGCCGACATCGAGGAAGTTGGCGGGGTTGCCGCCGAAGTGCTTGATGATGTCCATCGTGCTCATGGCCAGACCGGCGCCGTTGACGAGGCAGGCGATGTTACCGTCGAGCGCGATGTAGGAGAGGTTGAACTTGGAGGCCTCGACTTCCTTGGGGTCCTCCTCGTTGAGGTCGCGCAGGGCGACGACCTCGGGGTGGCGGAAGAGGGCGTTGTCGTCGAAGGAGACCTTGGCGTCGAGCGCGAGGACGCGGCTGTCGGCGGTGGTGATGAGGGGGTTGATCTCGACCATGGAGGCGTCGAGTTCCCACCAGCAGCGGTAGAGGGCGTCGATGAGCTTGCAGGCGGCCTTGAACTCGTCGCCCTTGAAGCCGAGGCCGAAGGCGACCTGGCGTGTCTGGAAACCTTGGAGACCGACGGCGGGGTCGATGAAGACCTTGGTGATCTTCTCGGGGGTCTCGTGGGCGACCTTCTCGATCTCGACGCCGCCCTCGGTGGAGGCGACGATGACCGGGCGGGAGGAGGCGCGGTCGAGGAGGATGGCGAGGTAGTACTCCTTCTTGATGGAGACCGCCTCGGTGAAATAGACGGTGCTGACCTTGCGGCCGGCTGGGCCGGTCTGGGCGGTGACGAGGGTGTTGCCCAGCATGTGGCGCGCGACCTCGATCGCTTCGGTGGGGGTCTTGGCGAGTTTCACGCCTCCCTTGTAGCCATCGATGAATGTGCCCTTGCCGCGGCCACCGGCGTGGATCTGCGCCTTAACGACGCTCGGTCCATCCCCCAGTGTCTGTACGGCAGAGGCGAATTCGTTGACCGATTTCGCCGGCACTCCTCTCGGCACTGCGATGCCGAATTTCTCGAAGAGAGCCTTCGCCTGAAACTCGTGGATGTTCATGTAAGGGAAAATTTTCGCCAATTGCGGACGTGGGCGCACGCAAAAAAACCTGATGCAGGCCGTGTGCCGGAGGCCGGATAACTAGACGTTAACCGGACCTCGTGTCAGCACAACGGGAGGGTTTTTGCCCCGGGGCGGGGGGCGACGCGGGCCGGCCTGCTCCGCCTTGGCCGCCAGGAGTGCGCTCTGCCGGTGGCCCGAGGCGAAGTGCACTCCCTACGGCTCGGGCGTGAACTTGAAGGTTGGTCCGGCGGAGGCGCGCCGCTCCTTCTTGGCGAAGAACTCCTGCAGCACCGCCTTGGCGACGGGGCCGGCGTAACGGCCGCCGCCATACTCGGCATCGGGTTCGCCGCCCTCCAGCGCGATGGCGATGGCGATCTCGGGCTTCTCGACCGGGGCGAAGCAGACGAACCAGGCGATGTTGAGCTTCTGGCCCTCCTTGATGATCTGGGCGGTACCGGTCTTTCCGGCGATGCGGACGCCGTCGATGCGCGCGGTCTTGGCAGTGCCGATGCCGACGACGCGCTCCAGTCCGTCGACGATGGCCTGGTAGCTCGCCTCGGGCAGCCCGAGCGGCACGCGCGGCTGGGCGCCGGAGGGGGAACGGCCGGGCTGGTGGAGCAGCGTGGGGGCGGTGTACGACTCGCCGCGGGCGAACGAGGCGATCATGCACGACATCTGCAGCGGCGAGAAGATGAGGGCGCCCTGGCCGATGGACATGTTGGCGGTGTCGCCGGGATTCCAGCCGCCGGCCCCGGTCTTCTTCTTCCAGGCGGGGTCGGGGACGTTCATCCGCCGGGTCTCGGGCAGCTCGACCCCGGTGGGCCGGTCGAGGTGGAAACGGCGGGCCTCCTCGGCGAGGGCGTCGACCCCGACCTCGAGGCCGACCTGATAGTAGTAGACGTTGCAGCTGACGGTGAGCGCCTTGCGCAGGTCGACCTGGCCGTGGGCTTTGCGGTCGTGGCAGTCGAAGAGCCGGGTGCCGACCGGGTGGTAGCCGTTGCAAGTGAGGAGTTCGGCGGGCGAGATGGTGTTGGTCCGCAGGCCGGCGCAGGAGGTGACGATCTTGAAGGTGGAGCCCGGTGGATACAGACCGTTGACCGCGCGGTTGAACCAGCCGCCCTCGTCGTTGATGCGCTTGAAGGTCTCCGTCGACATGCGCGGCGAGAGCTCGTTGAGGTCGTAGTCGGGCTTGCTGCAGAGCGCGAGGATCTCACCGCTGGCGATGTCGATGGCGGCCAAGCCGCCGACCAGTCCCTGCATCGCGCGGTCGGCGGCGAGCTGCAGGTCGATGTCGAGGCTGGTCATGAGGTTCGCGCCCTGCTGGGGTTTCTGGCGGTAGAGCGGTGGGTCGATTTTGAAGCCGGCGGGGTCGACGCGGTAGATGATGCCGCCGGTCTGGCCCTGGAGTTGGTCGTCGTACTGTTTCTCGAGGCCGTCCTTTCCGATCGTTCCCTTGATGTGGAAGGTGCGCAGATCCTCGCCCTCGATGTCGGAGGCGGGCAGTTCCTCGTTGGCCCCGACGTAGCCCAGCGCATGGGCGGCGGCGGAGCCGTACGGGTAGCTGCGCATGCTCGAGCTGTAGACCTGCAACGGGCCGTGCACCGGAAGCTGCTCGAGCAGGCGCGCGTACTCGGTGGGGCTCAGGTCGTCGACGAGCACGTAGGGCAGGAGCAGTTCCTGGCCGATGTGGCGGTCGATGGAGTCGGGATCGACGCGGTCGTTGCGCCCGAGGATGCGGTTGATCCGGTCGAGATAGCGCTGGGCGACGGCCGTGCGCGCGAGGCTTTCGAGCTCGCGGCCGGAGGGACGGCTCTCGCGGTCCATCTGGCGGTAGTTGCGGACGATCTGGATGAGCTCGCGGCGGAACTCGGCGCGCAGCTCGGCGAGGTGGAGCACGGCGGAGAACCGCGCGCGGTTGCCGACCAGCACGCGGCCCTCGCGGTCGGTGATGTTGCCGCGGGGACCGGGCACGAGGACGCGCCGCTGGTTCTGCACCTTCTCGCGCTCGACGTACTCGTCGCTGCGCAGGAGCTGGCGGAAAGCCAGTCCGCCGACGAGGATGAGCAGCAGCAGGCCGAGCAGCGCATAGAAGAGCAGGATGCGCGGGTCGTAGCTTTTCCTGGATTCGACGATGGCCATGCCGTGGGACGAGGGGAGCGGGCGCCGGAGGCGGGAGCAACGTCAGAACCGGCCGCTCGCCACGGCCCGGCGGAGCACCCAGGCCCAGAGCCGGGGGAAATGGCGCTTGAGCCGGGCGGCCCAGATCTCCGGCCCGCCCACGAGCACCTCGTCGCGCCGGCGGGCGACGGCGCGCAGGATGGCCGCGGCGACCTGCTCGGCGGCGATGCCCCGCAGCGAGTGGGCGTCGCGCCGGGCGTGGGCGGCACCCGCGGCGGTGAGCGCGTGGTTGGAGAAGTTCGTGACCACGTAGCCGGGACAGGCGATGCAGACGTGGATTCCGTGCGGGCCGACCTCGGCGCGCAGCGAGTCGAACCAGCCGCGCAGCGCATGCTTGGAGGCGGCGTACGCGGAGCGTCGCGGCATGCCGACGTAGCCCATGACGCTGCTCACCGCCACGATGCTGCCGCTATGTTGGGCGAGAAAGAGGGGCAGCGCGGCCTTGGTGAGGCCGATGGCGCCGAAGTAGTTCACCTCCATGATGGCGCGTTCGACCGCCGGGACGGTGTCCTGCGCGAGGGCCCGCTGGCCGATGCCGCCGTTGTTCACGAGCACGTCGAGCCGCCCGAAACGGGTCTGCACCGTGGCCGCGGCGGGCGCGAAGTCCTGCGGGCGGGTGAGGTCGAGGGGGAGAATGAACGGCGGCGGGCCGCCGGCGCAGCGGGCCGCGACGCGGGCGAGCTCCTCATCCCGCCGGCTGGAGAGGACCAGTTGCGCGCCGGCGCGGGCGAAGGCGACGGCGAGCGCCTCGCCGATGCCGGAGGAGGCGCCGGTGATCCAGACGATGCGGCCGGCGAAGGAGGGGCGGGGCATGTGTGAATCCGTCCGGGCAGGACGGCGGGCGGAGCACGATCTCGACGGTGCTCGGGTGGTCCTTGGTGATGACCGGGACGGGCTCGGGCTGGATCCACAGCGGCCGGCCCTTGAAGAGGATGCGGGCCTCGACGCCGTAGTCGTGCGCCGGATTGATGGCGGTGGCGTTGTAGAGCAGTCGGAAGCGCAGGGGGGGCTGGCCGGGGTTGGATTCGACGCGCTCGGCCAGAACCTGCGGGCGCGCTTCGGGGTGGGTGAAGTCGATGAGGCGCAGCTCGAGCACGGATCCGTAGGCGAGGGTGGTGGGCTCGGAGCAGGACAGGACGCAGACCACGGAGGGCAGCGGTGCCGGTCCGGTGGTGGTGGTGGTGCAGCCCACCAATCCCAACGCGAGCGCGAGCAGCACGAGCAGAGACTGTGGGTGGGCGGGTTTCACGACGACGCGCCGAGGCTGGAAGAAAATCCGGCGGAGTTCAATGCGCAGGAGGCGGCGCGACCTTGGCGTCCTGTGGGGCGGATGTCTCCGGGCTGGCCGGCGGTGGGAGCAGTTCCGGGAAGGCCGTGGCCGGCTGGGCGGGGGTGGGCATCGGTCGCCCGTCGGGGTAGAGCTGGCCCGCGCCGGCGGCGAGGGACCACTCGGGTTTGGCGAGGATGCCGCCGAGGCGGATCTCGAAGGCATGGGAGAGCGGCGTGAGCATCGTGCCGAGCACGGTGAAGACAGGGAAGCTGCTTTCGCGGAAGGGGAAGAGCGCCACGTTGAAGTTGAGGGCGCTGCTCGGCATCGTGTAGCGGCCTTTGCCATGGATGGCGGCGGAGGGGCCGGTGAGCTTGAGGGAGGTGAAGTCGAGGTGCTCGCCATTGACCAGGAACTTGGCGTCGGAGTCGTTGAACTGGAGCGAGGTGAATCCGAAGAACGTGCCGCGCAGCAGTCGGGAGAGCGCACCGAACATCTCGATCTCCGCCAGTTCGGCGCCGCGGACGGTGGCGGTGCCCTGGCCCTGGAGGCCGTAGAGGTTGTCGAGCGGTCCGGCGGCTTCGAGCGCGAGGTCGAGCTTGCCCTTCTCGCCGAGGCGGGTGGCGCTGTCCGGCATCGGCGGTGTGCCGGGGGGGGCGGTCCGGGTGCGGTAGTCGAGCCAAGTCCGGACGGTGCCGGCCAGGTTCGCCCCCTGGAGCTTGCCGGAGAAGTTGAGGCGGCGGTTGTTGTCGGGCCCGGTGACGGACGCCGTGCCCGTGAGGGGCCCGCCGCCGATCTCCGCCGCGATGGAGCGGACGAAGATGTCGCGGTCGACCAGATCGAAGGCGAGGCGGGCGTTCTCGACGGGAAACTCGTGGAAACGGAACTCGCCCGGGGCGGCGGCGGTGGCGCGGATGTTCTCGCGGAAGCCGGAGGTTGACCACTCCATGCGGCCGGAGGCCTTGATCTCGGGCGGCTGGGCGAAGACGAACGGCTCGACGGTGCGCGTGCCCTCGGGCCCGAAGAGCCGGGCGCCCTCCGGCAACGGCAGGGTGGAGTGGAAGTCGAAGTTGATCCAGACGGGCTTGTGGGTGTCCGAATCGTCGTGACGGGGGAAGCCGCCGGTGGCGGCGAGCGCGCCGCGGCGGGCGTCGAAGGAGATGATGTCGTAGTGCTCGGGCCGGATGAAGAAGGTGGCCCGGAGGCGCTCGAGGGGGACGTCGCGAAGGGCGACCGGGGCGATGTCGGCCCAACCGTAGACCACGGAGAGCTCGGGGGAACGCCAGCGGCCGATGATGTCGATGCTGGTCTCGGGGGGATTCGCGCCGAACTTGAAGTCGCCCCACAGGCGGGTCCACCAGCCGCTGAACCACGAGTCGATGGCGGAGGGGAAGAAGTGGCCGTCGAGGAGGAAGCGGTAGTCCTGGGTCTTGAGGTCCATGCCGTAGCTGCCGCGCACGGCGAGGTCGCGGTGGCGGAAGACGAGGGGTTGGACGAGCAGTTTCCCGGGATCGATGACGATCTCGGCGTCGGTGCGGGCGAGATCGGTGCCGTAGGCGACAGCCGACCCGATGCTGGCGCGGGCGCGGGCCTCGCGGAGTTTCCAGCCGGGGCCGAGGCTGGCGTGGCCGGCGATGGTCGCCGGCTCGGCGAACTTGAGCTGGGCGAGGATGCGGCTCTTGCGCCAGACCGCGGCGCGGGCGGCGGCATCGTTGAGCAGACCGGGGGCGAGCGTGGCGTCGAGGTCGAGTTCGGCGGACCGCTTGGCGGTGTCGACTTCGGCACGCAGCTCGAGCGGGCTTTCACCCTGGGCGAGGGTGGCGAGTTCGGCGCGGAGGTGCGGGAGGGAGCTGAACCAGACGGTGGCGCGCGGATGGGTGGCGGTGTCGGTGCCGCGGCTGAGGGCGGCGGCGGAGAACTCCACGGGGCCGCCGATCCAGTTCAGCGGTTGGAGCGCGAGACGGCCGCCGGTGCGCAACCACGGGTGGGTGACGACGATTCCCTGCGGCCCGGCGATGCTGGCCGCGGTTAGCGTGACCGTGGTGGGATCGAGTCCGCCCGGACGCCAGGCGGTCTCGGCCACGAGGTGCAGGTCGTCGGCGACGATCGGGTCGCGCTTGTCTCCGATGGGGATGGTGGCGTGGGCGACGGCCGCCTCGACGTGGATGCGGGGCGGGGTGTCGGGCTGCCCGACGATGGTAAGGCGGAGGCGGGCGTCCTCGAGTGGTTCGGTGTGCCGGAGCGCATCGGCAGCCTTGCGGGCCAGTGCGATGTAGTCCTTGAGGAGGTCGGCCGGGAGCTGGCGGCGCGGCCCGGAGCGGGCGGGTTGGTTCCAGCTGACGTCGGCGACGACGAAGACGCGGCCGGCGTGGAAGGAGGCGCCGGGAATCCGCCAGTCGTCGCCGTCGCGCCGGATCAGGGCGCCGAGATCCGCCACGACGGGCTCGCTCACGCCGGAGGGGGAGACGATGGCCGGGCAGTCGAGGCGGGCGTTGGTGATCTCGATCTGGTGAACATCGAAGTCGCCCGCGGTGACCGCCCAGAGGTCGAGTTGGAGGCGCACGACGGCGGCCTGGGCGATCGGTTCGGTGATGCCGGAGCCGTAGAGGCGGACGTCCTCCAGCACGAGGTTGCCGCGCGGGTCGAAGGCGGTGCGGCCGAAGTGGGCGGAGAGGTGGGCGAACTCGAGTTTCCGCTCGAGCCGACGCAGGAGAAAGTCGGGGACGGTGAGCTCCCGCCGAAAATAGACCGTGGCGAGGAGGAGGAGCGAAGCGGTGAGCGTGATCCAGAGCAGCCAGCAGGCCGAGGTCAGACCGGCGCTGGCCAGGTTGTGCAAGCAGCGTCGGCAAACCCGCAGCCAGGATCGCGGTTGGTTCATGGGCGAACAAAAGACAGCGCCGGCGGGGAAGCGTGCCGGCGCTGCAGCTGGTTGCGACGGGCGGGGACGGCCATCGCGGGGCAGGACCTTATTTCAGGTGCAGGCTCTCGACCTCGATGACCCGCTTCGTGCCCTCCTGATTGAGGGTGCGGGCGGTGCCGTAGATGACGACGACGCGGTCGAGGAAGAGGTCGACCTTGTCGGTGAGGAGCAGGCGGCTGATGTCGAGGTAGGCGAAGCGGTTGCCGGTCGAGTCGATGAGCTGGAAGTTGTAGGGGTGCTTGTAGGCGACGAAGTTCTGCGTGGCGGCGAAGCGGCCCTCGTAGAACCGGGGCATGGCGGCGCGGCCGATCTCGCCGGCGGCGGCGGGTCCGGCCACGACCACGGCGGGCCGGGTGGGCGCGCCGGGCACCGTGGCGATGCCGCCGGAGAGCTTGATGTATCCGACGATCGGTTTCTCGACGATGAAGGAGGTGAAGTCCCCGGCGAGGTTGGCGAGCTCGGCCTTGTCGCCGGGCTGCATGGTGGCGACGACCGGCGCGCGGCGGTCCGGGCGCAGGTAGAAGAAGGCGCCGGGTTTCACGTCGAGGTTCTTGCCCACGTCGTTGTTGCCGACGAACAGCTCGCGCGGACCGGCGACCTCGACCGCCATCCAGCCCATGGGGGCGGCTTCGGCGGGGGCGACGGCCGGGACGGGGTCGGTGCCGGCGGGGAGGACCTTGAGCACGGTGGCCGAGGGCTCGGGCCGGGCGTAGACGGAGGCGTCGCGGGTGAGCGGCTCGGCGCTCAGGGATGCGGTGGCGACCAGGAGAAGACCGAGGAGGAGTTGGCGCAGATTCATGGCAGTGTGAAAGGGTGGAGCGGACAAAGACTCATTCGGCGCGGAAGAGTTTCTCGATCTCGTCGGTATCGAGCACCCGCGAGCCCCGCAACGGCATTCCGCTGATCTTGAGCAGACCGATCTGGGCGCACTGGATGCGTTTCACATCGCAGCCGATGGTGGTGAACAGCTCGCGCAGCCCGCGGCCGCGGCCATGGCTGACGTGGACCTCGAGTTCGGTGGAGGCGCCGGAGGCGTCGGGGTGGAGGACGAAGACCTGTTCGGCGGCGACGAGCTCGTCCTCGATCTTCACCCCCTTGAGCAGCTGGGCCACGCGGCTGCGCGGGAACGGCTGCTTGAGCGAGACGCGCATGCGGCGCAGCACCGGATCGGCCCCGCGGGCGATGCGGTCGGCCAGGGCCCCGTCGGTGGTGAGCAGCACAAGGCCCTCGGCGTCGAGGTCGAGGCGGCCGGCGATGAGGAACCGCTGGCGGGCGTGCTGTTTCGGCACGAGGTCGAAGATGGTCTCGGGATGGCGACCGTCGGGCGTGCCGCAGACGACCCCTTTCGGTTTGTGGACGAGGAGCGTGACCTTGGCGCCGGAGACGGCGGGGCCGCCGCTGACGAATTTGCCGCGGACGTTCACGCGGTCGACCCCCGGGACGATCTTCTGGCCGAGTTCGGCCGGCTTGCCGTTGACGGAGACCTCGCCGGCCTGAATGAGGGCTTCGGCCGCGCGACGGGAACACACGTTGGCATCGGCGAGAAATTTTTGCAGACGGACGGGTTCCATAGGTCGGCTATTGGCGGCGAGAAGCGGCGGGAAACCAAGCCAGAAACCACCGGGGAAGCGGGGTCCGATTGCTCGTGCGGGGCCGCGGGGCCATGGGGGCGCGCGGATCCCCGGGTCGGGATCGGGGACTGCGGTGGCGATGGGGCGGGGCGGATGGGGATCGGGGCTAGAAGATGAACTTGCGGGATCGAAAGGGCTGCTTATGGGGTGTCTCTATGTCCGCTTCTACCCAAGCCCTGACATTTACCAAAGACCATCCGCTGCTCACCCGGATCATCGAGAATCGGGAGCTCTCCGGCCCCGCGTCCGAGAAGGACACCCGCCATTTTGCCATCGATATCGCGGGGAGCGGCCTGAGCTACGCGGCGGGGGATTCCCTTGGGATCTACCCGACGAACCGACCGCTCGAGGTGGAGGAGATCATCGAACGGCTCGGCGCAACCGGCTGGGAGGAGGTGACGCTGCCGCAGGCGACCGGGGCGCTGCCGTTGCGCGAGGCGCTCCAGCAGAAGCTGTCGCTTGCGGGTCCGACGCGGCGGGCTGTGGAGTTGTGCGCCCAGCGGGCGACCGACGGGGCCGAGCGGGCGACGCTGGAGGCGTTGCTTCGTCCCGACGCGGCGCCGCGATTGGCCGAATTCACCGCGGAGCGGCACTTTGTGGATCTGTTGCACGAAATGCGCAGCGTGCGGCTGGCCCCGCAGGAGTTTGTGGACCTGTTGCGGCGGCTCACGCCCCGGCTCTACTCGATTGCCTCGTCGCCAAAGCGGCATCCGGACGAGGTTCACCTGACCGTGTCGGTGGTGCGCTACCAGACGAACCAGCGCGATCGTCACGGGGTTTGTTCGACTTTCCTGGCCGATCGCGTGGCGCTCGGGGCGACGCCGGTGATGGTGTTCGTGGCCGAGTCGCACTTCCGGCTCCCGGAAGATGGGCGCCGGGATGTGATCATGGTCGGGCCGGGGGCCGGGATCGCGCCGTTCCGGGCGTTTCTGCAGGACCGGGCGTGTGCCGGCGCCCCGGGGCGCAACTGGCTCTTCTTCGGCGAACAGCGGCGGGAGTGCGATTTCCTATACCGCGAGGAGCTGGAGGCGTGGCGTTCGGGCGGGCATCTGACCCGCCTCGACCTCGCGTTCAGCCGCGACCAGTCGGAACGGATCTATGTGCAGCACCGGATGCTGGAGTCGGCGCCTGAACTGTGGCGCTGGCTCGAGGGCGGGGCCTCATTCTATGTGTGTGGCGATGCCAAGCGGATGGCCAAGGATGTGGATGCAGCCCTCCATCGGATCGTGGGTGAGCAGGGCGGGCTGTCGCCCGAATCCGCAGCGGAGTACGTGAAGCGCCTGAAACGCGAGGGGCGCTACCAGCGGGACGTCTATTGAGCTGGAGGAGTGGGGAAAGTTTGGGGGGCCGGATGGCCGGCGATTGGGCCTTGCCAACCGGCGGGAAGCCGCCGGAATCCAGCGCCTTCGTCTCCCAACCCCCAGCTCCTCCATCATGAGTTTCACTTTCAACAAGCGCACCGCCGTTGTCACCGGCGCCGGTCGTGGCATCGGCAAGGCCATCGCCGAGGCGTTGGCCCGTCGCGGTGTGACGGTGGTCTGCGTCAGCAAGAACGAGGCGACCTGTGGCGCCGTGGCCGAGGGTATCCGTGCGGCCGGCGGCGCCGCCAAGGCCCTCGCGGTCGATGTGGCCGATGGTGCCGCCGTGGCGAAGGCCTGTGAGAGCCTGCTCGCGGAGTTTCCGACGATCGACATCCTCGTGAACAACGCCGGCATCACCAAGGACGGCCTGATCCTGCGGATGAGCGATGCGGACTGGCACAGCGTGATCGAGACCAACCTCTCCAGCTGCTTCTACTGGACCAAGGGGCTCGCCCGTCCGATGACCCGCCAGCGGTGGGGCCGCATCGTCAACATCACCTCGGTGAGCGGGGTGATGGGCAACGCCGGCCAGGCCAACTACTCGGCCGCGAAGGCCGGCATGATCGGTTTCACCAAGGCGATGGCCAAGGAGTTCGCCAGCCGCAGCATCACGGTGAATGCGGTGGCGCCCGGTTTCATCAAGACCGACATGACCACGGAGTTCACCGGCAATGCCGATATCTCCACCAAGATTCTCGACGCGGTCCCGCTGAAACGGTTCGGCGAGGCCACTGAAATTGCAGCCATGGTCGAGTTCCTCTGCGCGGAAGAAGCCGGCTACATTACCGGCCAGGTTTTTCCCGTTGACGGGGGCATGGCTATCTGAAACCCATCACCACAAATCCCACCCAACCCAAACGACAATGGCCGATAAAACCATCGAACAGCGCGTCAAAGAAATCATCGTTAACCAGTTGAACGTTAACGAGGAGCAGATCACCCCGAAGGCCTCCTTCCTGGATGATCTTGGCGCCGACTCCCTCGACACCGTCGAGCTCATCATGGCTTTCGAAGAAGAGTTCAAGGAAGAGCTGGGCGGCGAGATTCCCGAGGCCGAAGCCGAGAAGCTTCTGTCCGTCGGTGAAGTCATCACCTACATCGAAGCCAAGGCCGCCGCGAAGAAGCAGTAACGCTTCCCAACGGTAACTTCCCCCCAATCTGAAGTCCCGACGTGACCCGTTCGGGACTTTTGTTTTCCTGCCCGCATCTATGGCATACAACCAGCCTCGTAGAAAAGTGGTGGTCACCGGTATCGGCGTCGTCACGGCGCTCGGCCAGACCATCGAAGATTTTTGGGCCAGCCTCCTCGCCGGCCGCAGCGGCATCAGCAAGGTGACGGCGTTCGACACGACCGACTTCCCCTGCCAGATCGGCGGCGAGATCCGCGACTTCGATCCGGCGAAGTACATGGACCCGAAGGAAGCCCGCCGCAACGACCGCTACACCCAGCTGGCTGTCGCCGCCGCGAAACTCGCCGTCCAGGACGCCGCCCTCGACCACACCAAGGTCGATCGTGAGCGCGCGGGCGTGATCATCGGCTCGGGCATCGGTGGCATGGCCACTTTCGAGGCCCAGGCCCGGAATCTGATCGAGAAGGGCCCCCGCAAGGTGTCGCCGTTCTTCATTCCGGCCATGATCAGCAACATGGCCTCCGGCATCGTGGCCATCGAGTACAACTTCGCCGGCCCCTGCTTCACCGTCATCAGCGCCTGCGCGACCTCCACCCACTCGTTGGGCGAGGCCCTCCGGACCATCCAGTACGGCGATGCCGATATCATGTTGGCCGGCGGCGCCGAGGCTTCCGTCACGCCGCTCTCCTTCGCCGGCTTCTGCTCGATGAAGGCGATGAGCACCAACAACGCGGTGCCGGAGAAGGCTTCCCGCCCCTTCGATGCCGGTCGCGACGGCTTCGTCATGGGCGAGGGCGGCTGCGTCTTCGTCCTCGAGGCTGAAGAGCATGCCAAGGCCCGCGGGGCGCGCATCTATGCCGAGTTCGCCGGTTACGCCGGTACGGCCGACGCCTTCCACATCACCCAGCCCGATCCCGACGCCCGCGGTCTCTCCTCCGCGATGCGCCGTGCGATCGCCGACGCCGGGGTGGAGCCCGCCCAGGTCAACTACATCAATGCCCACGGCACCTCCACGCCGTACAACGACAAGTTCGAGACCATCGCCATCAAGAAGGTCTTCGGCGATGCCGCGAAGTCCATTCCGGTGAGCTCGACCAAGTCGATGACCGGCCACCTCCTCGGCGCCGCCGGCGCGGTCGAGGCCGCCGTTTGCGTGAAGGCGATCCAGACCGGTGAGATCCCCCCGACGATCAACTACGAGACGCCGGATCCGGAGTGCGACCTCGACTATGTGCCGAACGTGAAGCGTTCGGCCAAGGTCGACGTCGCGGTGAGCAACAACCTCGGTTTCGGCGGCCAGAACGCCTCGCTGGTGTTCAAGCGCTACTAAACCTTACTACCCGCGAATCTTTCCGACGGCGGCCCGCTTCGGCGGTGCCGCCGTTTTTTTTGCATGCGGCGCGTGAGGTGACCATTGGTCCGGCTCGGGGCCGGTTCGGCCCCGGGCCGTGGTCATGGGTGGCCGGACTTCGCCGTCTGCGGCCCTCGCTCGTCCTGGATCGGCGTCGGGCGGGCGCTTCCGTTTCCGGGCCTAGGCCGTGGCGGTCCCACAGCCGCAAAGCTTGTCGACGATGGCGATGATCTCCTCGCCATGTGGCTTGCTCAGCTGTGCATCGGCGCCGACGGACTGGCACTTGCGCGACATCTCCTCGTTGATGAGCGAGGAGTAGACCACGACGGCCGGGATGCGGTCGCCGCCGGCGTTCTTCACGTTCTTGCAGAGGGTGAGCCCGTCCATCTTCGGCATCTCGATGTCGGTGATGATGAGATCGACATAGTCGTTGAGCTGGTTGCCCTCCTCGGCCGCGCGTTTGCGCAGCGCGGCGATGTGCTCGCTGGCCTCGAGACCGTTCTCGAACACGGCGATGTCGTTGAACCCGGCGCCGCGGAGCACATCCAGGGTGAACTTGCGGATCATCTTCGAGTCTTCCGCGTAGATGATCTTCACCTGGCTGCGGCTGCGCCGGGTGGGCTCGTCCGCCGGCGGCGGTGTCCCCGGGCGCTCGTTGTCGGGGGTGAAATCGAGCATGAGCCGCTCCAGGTCGAGCACGAGGATGATGCGGTCGCCGATCCGGATGGAGCCGGTGGTGTAGCCTGCGCCCTCGCCGGCCAGGGCGGTGGTCATCGGCTCGAAATCGGACCAGGAGGTGCGATGGATCTTGGAGATCCCGTCGATGAGGAAGGCGGTGGTGCGCTTGTTGAAGCGGGTGACCATCACCAGCTGGCGCTCGCTGTCGGTCGCGGAGCCGGCGGTCGGCAGGGCCAGGGCGGTGTGCAGGTCGACAAGAAGGACCGGTTTGTCCTGCACATGGATGACCCCCATGACTCCGTGCGGCGCCTGGGCGACGGAGGTGATGTGGCAGTTGTTGAGGGCGATGACCCGCTGCACCTTCGAGACGTTCACGCCGTAACTCTCCCCCGCGAGGAAGAACTCGATGATCTCGACTTCGTTGGTGCCGGACTCGAGGAGGATGCCCTGTTTGGCGGAGGAGGCGGTTGTCTGCATGACTTTGGTTGATGGACAGGTGTCGCGCCGCGCGGGGGCTGGCGCCGCGTGCGTCCCTTCAATCGGCTCCCGCCCGGCTCGCTTGACCGAAAACGAGGCCTCCGGCGAGGGGGCCGGTGCGGTGATGGTCCAGCCATTGGCGGGTTTCCTCGACCCGTTGCTCAAGCGACGGACCTCGCCTGAAGGGCGTGCTCCGTTGGGGGACAGCCCGAGGCTCCGACTGGGGCACTGTCGGCCCGGACTGCGCGCTTTGGGTTCCGGGCCGTTCGCGGCCGCGCGGGCTCCCGGGAAGCCCTATGGGCGGTCCTGCTCGTCCTGGGCGTCCTCGAGGAGGGAGAGCACGGGGTAGGCGGCGTTGTAGTGCTTGTGGAGGAAGAGCGCGTTGCGCTCGCCGTAGAGGGCGCGGCCGATGCGGTCGGCGATCGGGACGAGCATCTGCTCGTAGCGGCAGAGGACGGGCGAGATCTGGTTGATGCTGCCGGTGGTCTGCCAGTTGAGGCAGCCGCAGGAGTTGTTGCAGCGCTCGCGGATCGCGCATTCGCGGCAGAAGGCCTTGTCGGCCTCGGACTCGTCGTGCAGTCGGGCGCGGGCGGCCTCGTCGATGCCAGTGTCGATGTGCCCCACGCACCACGGGCTGCGCGGGCCGGCGGCGGTGAACTGCACGCAGGGGAAGAGGTAGCCCTGCGGGTCGACCGAGAGCTGGCGGCGGGCGAGCTCGCAGCGCTCCTTGCGGTAGCAGGGTTGGTTGATGTGCGAGG
>JAEXPG010000131.1 GCA_023447015.1 Verrucomicrobiota bacterium | reverse complement strand
ACCGGGGTGAACCCGGTGGCCGCGGGACTAGTACGGCTAGAGAACGACCCGGGTCAGAACTTGTAGGCGGCGCCGAAGGAGTAGGTCGCGCCGTTTTTCTGGAAGTTGATGACCTGGCGCGGATCGTCGTTGTTGTAGGTGACGAGCGGCTCGTTCGTGAGGTTGTAGCCCTGGAGGAAGATCGAGAGGTTCTTCAGCCGGCTGGTCTTCGGGAACGTGTAGCTGAGCTGCGCGTCGACCACGTTCTCGGGCTGGGCCATGGAGAAACCGCCGCTGGGGCTGACATCGCCGCCGGGGTTCGGGGGCCCGAAGGTGGTGATGTATTGGCGGTTCTCGGAACGGTAGCGGTCGCTCACGCGGACCGACCAGCCGTAGCGCTCAAAGTACACCGTGACCTGCCCGACCTTCTCGGAGAGGCCGGCGAGGGGTGCGTCGCCGCCGGTCGGTCCCCACGGCTTGATGCTGCTCTTGGTGAGCGCGGCGCCGAACTGGATGCCGAAGCCCTTGAAGTTCTCGTTGAGCAGCTCGCTGGCGAGCACGAGCGAGAACTCGAGGCCCTTGATGACGCCGCCGTCGCCGTTCATCGGCTGGGAGACCGCGCCCTGCTGGAGCAGCGGGGCGCTCGTGGTCGTGAACGGATACCCTGAGAAGTCGGCCAGCGAGTTCTGCTCGTAGATGAAGTTGCGGAGCTTCTTCGCGAAGCCGGTGAGGGCGACGTAGCCCTTGCTGTCCTTGAAGTATTTCTCGTAGGAGAGGTCGATGGAGTCGGCGACCCACGGCCGGATCCGGGTGTTGCCGCCGCCGCCGCTCCAGGGGCTCTGCGAGAGGTCCGTGGAGTCGGCCTTGGTCGCATCGTAACCGAAGGTGCGCGAGGCGCGCATGTCGTACATGCGGGGGCGGGCGATCTGGCGGGCGAGGCTGAAGCGGAGGACGCTGCTGGTCGTGAGCTCGAAGTTGAGGTTCAGGCTCGGGGAGAACTGCGTGTACTTGTCGCTGTCCTCCACCGCGGCGACGGTGTTGCCGTTGGCGGAGTAGCCTGTCGACTTCTGGTCGGTGTGGATGAGCCGGAAGCCGACATTGCCGGTGACGGGGACTGCGCCGGCCTTGGTCTTGATGTCGAGCTGCGAGTAGAGCTGGCCGACCTTTTCCCAGATCTGGAAGCGTCGGGCGACGAAGTCGGTGCCGGTGTTCGGCACGAAGTCGAACATGCTCTCGTAGGCGTCGAGCGGGTCGAACGCGTAGATGTCGCCGAGCCCGAGGAAGGCCATGCTGGTGGTGCCGACCTTGGTGGGAAGGTCGGCCGTGGCGGCGCCGTTCTTCAGCACCGGGAAGCCGGAGGGGCCTTCGCCATCCCGCTTGTAGCGGTCGGTGTAGTTGAGACCGAACTCGACGCCGGAGAAGAAGCGGCTCTCGAACTCGTGGCGGGTGAAGACCTTGGCCTGGCCGAGCACGTCCTTCGACTTGAAGGCCTTGTAGTAGCCCGGGGAACCGGTGACGGGGAACCGCCAGGTCTGCCAGCCCTGCGGGTCGGAGACCTTGAGGACGCTGCCGTCGGCGTAGTCGAGGGTGGAGGTGATGACCGGGATCTCGCCGGGGATGAGCTGCACCGCCATCGTGTCCGGGTTTGTGGAGGAGCCGAGCGAGCCGACGCCGCTCCAGAGTTCGAGGTTCACGTCGTTACGGGTCACGTACGAGTAGCTGAGATCGACGGTGACCGGCCACTCGGTTTTCCGGCCCAGCTCCAGGTTCCAGCCGAGGGAGAAGGGCTTGTCCTTGCGCACGAAGGTGTCGTTGCGCACGACGGGCTGGACGTTGGTGAAGGTGCTGCTGGTGATCAGGCCGTTGTTCGTCGTGTAACCGGGCTGGATCGCGGCGGAGCTCCACCACAGCGGGATTTCCATGCCGCGCAGGAGCTGGTTCTCCTCGAACTGGGAGTAGAAGACGTCGAGCGTGCTGTGGATGTTCTCGTTGGGGTGGAACTCGAGCACGCCCATGAGGCCGTCGCGGTCGAGCACGCTGTTGCGCACGTACGACTTGGTGCCGCCGAGGGCGAAGTTGCCCGCGGAGTCGGTGGGGTATCCCCACGCCTGGAACTGCTCGCCGGCGAAGGGCTTGCTCGAGTGGGAGAACCCGAGGGCGATGCCGACGCGGCGATCGGCGAGCTGGTCGATGTAGGAGAGGTTGAAGCGGTTGCCGGTGGCGTTGGCGCTCGGGGTCAAGGCACCGAGCTGATTCCACTCGTAGTAGCCGTTCACGGCGATGACCCGGCTGGACTTCTCGAGCGGGCGCACGGTGCGCAGGTCGATCGTGCCGGCGAGGCCCTGGCCGATGAGGTTGGGCGCGGCGGTCTTGTAGACCACCACCGAGCTGAGGAGGTCGGCGGGATACTGGTCGAACTCGACCGCGCGGTTCATGCCGGTGGACACCTGCTCGCGGCCGTTGAGGAGGCCGGTGCTGAAGTCGCCGGTGAGGCCGCGGATGCTGATCGCCTGGCTGCGGCCGTTGGACCGCTGGGTGGTCAGGCCGGTCAGGCGGGTGAGCGCGTCGGCGATGCTGATGTCGGGCAGTTTTCCGATGTCCTCCGCCGTGATGACCTCGGTGACCACGTGCTGTGTCTGCTTCAGCTCGGTGGCCGCGGCAAGGCTACCGGCGAAGCTGCTGGTGACGGTGAAGTCGTCCAGGATGACGATCTCGTCGGTGGCCTTGGCCGGGGTTGCGGCGGGGTCGGTCTGGGCGAGGCCGGTGAGCGGCGCCTGGAGGAGCAGGAGCGAAGCGGCGAGGCCTCGGGTGAGGGCGCGGCGCTGGGGTACGGGCTTGGCGTTGGGGTGCATGACGAGGTGGATCTGGTCAGGGCTGTTGTTGTTTGCCGGTGTGTCAGGGACGGCAAGATACGGCCAGGGGGCGGGGCCGCAGTTCCGTGTCGTTGGCGAACGATGCGCATGGCGGCGCAGGGCGCCACCGACTTTGATTTCAAAATACCGCGATGATCCGGAGAAAACATGGATGCGGGCCGGCTGCAGCGTCGGCGGTCCGGCCAAAGCTGGGCCGGCCGAGGGGCGCGGGTGGCGAAACGGTCCGTGTTCGAGCTCCGGCCGCGCGAGCCGCG
Source organism: Verrucomicrobiota bacterium (assembly GCA_023447015.1). Taxonomy (GTDB): domain Bacteria; phylum Verrucomicrobiota; class Verrucomicrobiia; order Opitutales; family Opitutaceae; genus CAJCBL01. The sequence continues at coordinate 3,780 of JAEXPG010000131.1, read as the reverse complement.
CTGCAGGAGCGCGCCTAAGTTTTCTCCGGAGGATGCAAGGCCTCTCCCGGGCCGGCCGTTTGCGTGGAGACAGGGGCGTGGCAGAGTCACCGGGCGAATGAATACCTACTCGCGCCGTATCGGAACCCTGGTCGTTGCGTTGAGTCTGGCCGCGGTCGCCACCGCGGCGGCGGAGCCGGCTCCTGTCGCCCTGCCGCGCTTCACCCATCCCGGCGCCGGGCAGACCATCTACTTCGTCCTCACCGACCGCTTCGCCAACGGCGATCCAACCAACGACCGCGGCGGGTTGGCCGGCGGGCCCGACGAGCACGGTTTCGACCCCACCCGCATCTCGCACTTCCATGGCGGTGATTTCGCCGGACTCGCCGCGCGACTCGACTACCTCAAGGGGCTCGGTGTGACCGCGGTTTGGGTGACTCCGCCGTTCAAGAACAAGCCGATGCAGCGCGGATCGGCGGGCTACCATGGCTATTGGATCCTCGATTTCCTGCAGGTCGATCCCCACCTCGGCACCAACGACGAGTTCCGCGACTTCGTCCGCCAGGCCCACGCCCGGGGCCTGAAGGTCTTCATGGACATCGTCGTCAACCACACGGCCGACGTGATCCAACCCACCGGCGGCACCGCCTATGTCGGCCGGGCGGCGGCGCCGTATCGTGATGCCGCCGGGCGGCCCTTTGATGAGCGGGCAGTGGCGTTCAACGGTCTCAATGATCCTGCCGCCTTTCCCTCGCTTGTCGCCGAGTCGAGCTTCGCCCGGCGCCCCGTCGTGCCCGCCGCGGAGGCGACCGCGAAGACCCCGGCCTGGCTCAACGATGTGACGCTCTACCACAACCGCGGCGATGCGACCTTCGTCGGCGAGGACTCGACCCTTGGCGATTTCTCGGGGTTGGACGATCTGTTCACCGAGCACCCGCGCGTGGTGCAGGGGTTCGTCGCGATCTTCACGCAGTGGTTGGAGCAGACGGGCGTCGACGGCTTCCGAATCGACACGGCGAAGCATGTGAACGGCGCGTTCTGGCAGGCGTTCATTCCGGCGCTCCGGGCGCGCGCCCGCGAGCTCGGCCGGCCCGACTTCCTCCAGTTCGGCGAAGTGTACAACGAGGCCGGCGATCCAGCGTTCCTGAGCGAGTTCTCGACTGGAACCATCCCGATCGACACCACCCTCGACTTCGGCTTCTTCGTCGCCGCGCGGCGCTTCGTCGCGCAGCAGGGCACCGCGGCGGCACTGGCCGACTTCTTCGCGCGCGACGACTACTACACCGACCACGATAGCAACGTCCACGCGACGCCCACGTTCCTCGGCAACCACGACGCCGGCCGTTTCGCGAGCTTCGTGCGGCAGGACAACCCCGGCGCCACCCCGGAGCAGTTGGCGGCGCTCGTGCGCCTCGGCCACGGACTGCTTCTCCTCTCACGCGGCCAGCCGGTGGTGTACTACGGCGACGAGCAGGGCATGGTCGGACGCGGAGGGGTGGATATGCAGGCGCGCGAGGACATGTTCGCCGCCCAGGCGCCCGATTTCAGGGACGCGCCCTTGCTGGAGACCACACGGACCGGCGCCGACGACAAGTTCGACGAGACGCATCCCTTCTATCAGCTGCTCGCGAAGCTCGGGGCGCTGCGAGCGAACCATCGGGCGTTGCGCACCGGTGCGATGATTCCTCGGCCCACCGCCGAGCCAGGGCTGTTTGCGTTCTCGCGGATCGATCGGGGCGAGAAGATCGAGTACCTCGTCGCGCTGAACAATTCGCGGGTTGTGGCGCTCGCCGGTGTGGTGCCCACCAGCCAGCCGGCGGGAGCGCGGCTCGAGTCGCTGTTCTCGTCCGCGGCAGGAGGGACGCCCGGGGCGGAACCTTCGACTCTGGTCGTGGCGGCGGATGGGACGGTGCGGTTGACCTTGGCACCGCTGCAGTTCGCCGTCTGGCGGGCGGTCGCGCCGCTCCCTGCGCCAGCTGCGCCGCCGCAGATCGCGCTCGTGAATCCCGCCGCGGGTGCGGTGTTGGCGTTCAGTTCCCGCGAGGTCGACGGACAGGTGTTCGCGACACGGCGGGAAATCCGCGCCGAGGTCACCGGAGGCGATGGCGTGGCGGAGGTGACGTTCACGATGGAGCGCGCCTCGCGGCGCGGGCAGAGCGAACTGCTCGGTGTCGACGACACCGCGCCCTATCGGATCTTCTGGTGCCCGCCTCCGGACTTCGCACCCGGCGAGACCCTGACGTTCCGGGCAACGGTCAACGATTTGCGGGGCCATCGTGCCGCGGCGGAAATCGCGGGCGTCACCGTCGCGGCGCCGGGCGTCACGTTCGGCATTCGCGGTGCGACGGTGCCGGTGATCAAGTCGCTGCTGCCGCCTCGGCTCGACGTTGTCGCTGGCGAACCGTTGAAGCTGGGGGTGGTGGCCGAGGGCACCGGGCCCCTCGAATACCAGTGGATCCGTGGCGGCGAGGAGCTTCCCGGAGCCGACAGTTCGACGATTTCGACCGGCGCGGTCGCCGGCGAGTATCGCGTGCTTGTCCGCAACCGCGCCGGTACGGCGGTGAGCGCCCCGACGACGGTCACGATCCAGTCGGGTGGGGGATCGGCCGTGCACGAGTAGACAGGGGAAGGCCGCTGGGAACCGGCGCGGCCTTGGGCTGGGCGAAAATGCCCGCCGGAAGGAGCACTTTGGCTACCTGAGTGGGCTGACTGTCGGCCCCCCCCCGACCCTCTTGCCGGACTGACGGTGGTGTTGCTGACCGAAACGGTTCGGCCAGGGGGATTGGCCCGGACCTTGCTTTGGGCGGCGATGCGCAACGTGATCGACCAGTCCTCCAGTCCCCAGCCTGTTTCGGGCCGCGGAACTGGCGCCGATACCGTTGGCGCCCCCCTGCAGATCATCCACGCGGCGCTTGCGCCGGCGACAGCGACGTCGCCGGCCGCGGTTGTTCCGATCGCGGTGGAGCGCCGCCAGCTCGCCAAGCGGCTCTGGCGGGCGACCGCGGCCGACGGCGCCGAGTTCGGTTTCGAACTCGAGGCCCCGCTGGAGCATGGCGACGTCGTGCAGGTGACGGCCACCGCGCGCTACGTGATCAGCCAACTGCCCGAGCCGGTGCTCGAGATCCCGCTGCCGCAATCCCCCGACGCCGCCGCGGTGACCGGCTGGGCGGTGGGGAACCTGCATTTCCCGATCGAGGCGCAGGCGACGCGGCTCCTCGCGCCCGACGACACCGCGCTGCGCCAGTCGCTCGAGCGCATGGGCATAGCCTACCGCGCCATCGACGAGGTCTTCCGCCCGCACCGGCTCGCCGCCGGCGCCGCGCCGCACCGCCACGCCGCCGGGCCGGAGGCGCATCCGTTCGTCTTCAAACCGGCGACCGTGCGCGTATGACCGACTCTGCCCCCATCGTCTCCGCCGCGTGGATCGCGCGGCTGCTGCAGGCGACCGACTCGTTCTACCCGACCGGCACGTATGCGCATTCCTTCGGGCTCGAAGGGCTCGTGCAGTCCGGCGCCGTGCGCGACCGCGCCACGCTGCGCGAGTTCCTCCTCGGGCAGGCCGTGCCGCAACTCGGCCGCACCGAGCTTCCCATCGCCGCCCGCGCCTGGGACGCCGCCGGTGCGGCGCCCGATTGGGAATCCCTGCGCACGCTCTGCGAACTCGGCGCCGCCCTTCGCGGCACCCGCGAACTCCGCGCCGCCTCGTCCGCCATCGGCGGCCAGCGCCTCGATTTCGCGGTCACGGTGCACGGCACCGGCGGACTCGCGGAGGAGTTCAACCGCCGCGCCGCGGCCGGCGCT